>CAZSDE010000019.1:4951-18996 GCA_964605435.1 uncultured Akkermansia sp. | reverse complement strand
CAGGTGAATCTCTCACCGACCCAGCATTCCAACCCAGCCCCCTCAGCTGCGGCACCGTCGGCGTGCAAGTCGTTCCCGGAGGCCCGGACAACGACCTCAACGAAATCCAGCTCACTACCCTAGCCATCCTCCAGCAGGCCCGCGCACAGGTCTGGATGATGACCCCCTACTTCGTCCCGGAACCTCCCCTCGTCGCCGCCCTCCAGCTCGCAGCCATGCGCGGCGTCGACGTCCGCATCATGGTCCCGGAGAAAGGAAACCACGCCTACCTCACCCACGTCACACGCTCCTACTTCGAGGACCTCCTCCCGCACGGCGTCCGCATCTTCCGCTACCACCCTCGCCTCCTCCACGCCAAAGTCCTCACCGTCGATGGCCAATTCGCCATGCTCGGCAGCGCCAACCTCGACATCCGCTCGCTCCGCATCAATTTCGAACTGAATGTCCTCCTGTCTTCCCCGCAGGCTGCCGCCACCGCCGAACACCTCTTCCTCGGCAACGCCGACAATGCCTCGGAAGTCACCCTGACCGATCACCTCAACCGCTCCCACTGGCTCCGCATCGCCGAAGCAGTCTTCCGCCCGCTCGCCCCTCTCCTCTGAGAGCCTGTTCAAACACCCGCGCCGGGCCCGGTTTTTCAACAGGCTCCTCTAATGCGGAAGGTTTGTCCGTTGCAGCCACATCCACCCGGAACCATCGGGTTTCATGCCTCAGCGTATTTTTCTGACATGGGACCTGCACCTCCTCCCCCAGGTCTCCTCATGGCTCGCCAGTGAATGGTCTGACGGCCCCCTCAATCTGGCCGATACCCTCGTCGTAGTCCCCTCGGCGGAAGCTGGCCGCCGCCTCCGCGAATCGCTCGCCCGCACAGCCGCCAGCCGCGGCGCAGCCCTCCTTCCGCCCCGCATCACTACTCCGGAAGCGGTCGTCTCCCCACCAGCCACGGAAAATCCACGCGAACTCCGCGCCTGCGAGCTCGCCCTCTGGACCCGCTGCCTCATCGACCTGCCCCTCGACCAGTTCCGTGCCGTCTTTCCCATCGACCCCCCGCAGCGCGATCAGGCATGGGCCCTCAGCACAGCCTCCGACCTCCTCAAGCTCCGCTCGCTCCTCGATGAGGCCTGCCTCGATTTCACAGCAGCAGCCCACCGTCTCGGAGCCGACCATGAGGACGCTGAACGCTGGCGCCAACTCGCCTCGCTGGAAGCGTCAGCCCTCGCCAGACTCGCCGCTGCCAGCCTCCCGGACCCGCACGCGGAACGCCTCCGCACCGCAAAGGCCGGCACCCCGCCCGATGGCGTCCGCCGCATCGTCGTAGCCGCCGTTCCGGACGCCTCCCCACTCCTCGCCACGGCCCTCGACGCCCTCGGGAAAAACGGCACCGCCGTCACCATCCTCATCCACGCCCCGGAATCGGAAGCCCACCGCTTCCTCCCCCACGGCAATCCCATCCCCGCAGCATGGACTTCCGGCGACATCCCCATCCATAACCCCGCAGCCTCCCTCAAGGTCTTCGACCAACCCGCCGACGCCGCCACTTTCCTCACAAGCCAGTGGACCACCGCCACCCGCACAAAGATCGACCTCCCCAGCATCGGATCGGCCGACCCGGAAGTCACCGCCGCTTTCCTCAACGCATCCGCCCAGGCTGGCTTCGCAGCCTACGACCCCGCAGGCCTCCCCTTCCACCGCGCCTCCCTCGCATGGACACTCCAGCTCGTGCGCGACCTCCTCCGCCACGACAGCATCACCGCCGCTTCCCAGATCCTCGCCATCCCAGGCCTCCGCTTTCCCTCCAAAGTCCGCAGCGATTGGGACCAGTTCATCGCCTCCCGCATCCCCGCCACCCTCACCATCGCCCACCAGATCGCCTCGGACGCCAGAAAATCAGCCGCAGCCATCCCGGAAGGTGCTCCCAAACCAGACCACGATACCTGCATCGCCAGCAGCGCGTCCGCCGCCACGGAGTTCCTCACCATCCTCCGCAGAAGTCTGGAGTCAGCCCAGTCCCTCGAACCCATCCTCGCCTTCCTCGGCACCTCCCTCGGCCAAACCACCGGACCCCTCCTCGAAGACGCCGCCAGCGCCATCACGGAAGCTGCCACCGCCACCGACACCGCCTTCGCCACCGCACAACTGTCCCCCTCGCCCGCAGACCGCATCGATTTCCTCCTCCACCTCCTCAAACCCACCAGACTCTACCCGCCGCAAACCGAAGACGCGGAAGCCATCGCCGGCTGGCTTGAACTCCCGTGGAACGATAACCCCCAGCTCTTCATCGCCGGTGCCAACGAAGGCATGGTACCGGACAGCACGCTCGGGGATGCATGGCTCCCCGATGGATCTCGCCTCGCCCTCGGCCTCCGCGCCAACGACTCCCGCCTCGCCCGCGATTCCTTCCTCCTCACCTCCATGCTGGCCTGCCGCCGCAGCGCAGGCAGCCTCTCGCTCGTCTGCTGCCGCCGCAGCGCAGGCAACGACCCCCTCAGGCCCAGCCGACTCCTCTTCCGCTGCCCGCCCGCCGAACTCCCAGCCCGCGTCGCCCTGCTCTTCCACGAACCCTCCGAGCAGGAAAGGAACCGCCCGCGCCCAGCATGGCAGCGACCATGGAAACTCAGCGTCCCTCCCCCCAAACCCGGGAACCCCGTCTTGCATAAAATCAGTGTCACCCAGTTCGCCGATTACCTCGCCTGCCCATTCCGCTTCTACCTCAAACACGCCCTGCGCATGCAGCCGTTCGATCCCCAGCCGGTCGAACTCGACCCCCGTGGCTTCGGCAACGCCATCCACGCCGCCATCGAACAACTGCACCGCGAGCACGCCCTCGCCTCGTCCTCGGATCAACGCGAAATCACTCACTTCCTCGACACCGCAGTCACCACGATCTTCCACCGGCAGCACGGTCCCCACCTCACCGTCCCGCTCCGCATCCAGCTGGAAACCGCCCGGCGCCGCCTCGCCACCTTCGCCCGCATCCACGCCGGCCAACGGGCCGCAGGCTGGCGCACCTTCCTCGTGGAAGCCAACTTCCCTGCCCTCAAGGACGGCACCAACCCCATCGAAATCGGTGGCCTCAAGATCACCGGCCGCATCGACCTCATCGAACGGCACGAATCCTCCGGAGCCCTCCGCGTCATCGATTACAAAACAGGCAAGTCTGCCCACCCCGCCAAATCCCACCTCCGCAGAATCAGAAAGGGCGAAGACCTCCCCACATGGAAAACCGTCACCCTCGGCGACCAGCCGATGGCATGGAAAAACCTCCAGCTTCCCTTCTACGCAGCCATCGTAAGCCGCATCTTCAACCCTCCCAGCACGGAAGCTGCCTACATCTCCCTCCCAGCCTCGGTCCAGGACGCCGGCCTCCACGTGTTCGATAACCTCTCGCCGGAACTGCGCGACGCCGCCGAAACCTGCGCCGCCGGCATCGTCGACGCCATCCGCGATGGCATCTTCTGGCCACCAGCTCCCCAGCCACAGTTCGACGACTTCAAAGGCCTCGCCCCAGACGGTGCCGAACAGGCCTTCCTCCCCATCGATCCAGCCGCTTTCCGCGCCCCTGCCACCCCAGCTGCACCCCTCCCATGATCCCCCACGAAATCATCAATGCCTCAGCCGGCACAGGCAAAACATGGCAGCTCACCAGCCGCTACCTTTCCCTCCTCGTAGCCGGCGCACCCCCGGAATCCATCGCCGCTCTCACATTCAGCCGCGCCGCCGCCAGCGAATTCTTCGCCCGCATCATCACCAGACTCGCCGACGCCGCCGCCAGTCAGGAAAATGCCGCCCAGCTCGCCGGCGAACTCCAGCAGCCCCACCTCGACCAGCCACGCTGCCTCGATCTCCTCCGCGCGTTCATCCATGCCATGCCGTCCCTCCTCCTCGGGACCCTCGATTCGTTCTTCGTCCGCATCGCCAGATCATTCCCGTTCGAACTCGGCCTCTCCGGCGACTTCGCCATCATGGACCAGCACCAGCAGAAAACGGAACGCCTCCGGGTCTACGATCACGTCTTCGCCACCTCCACCGATCCCTCCCGCACGGAAGCCCAGGACGAATTCCTGCGCGCCTTCGAACTCGCCACCATCGGCCGCGACGACCTCGGCATCCTCTCCCAACTCAATGGCTTCATCGACGACTGGTACCACCGCTTCCTCGAAAACAAGGACGCCGCCGCATGGGGCCAACCCTCCCGCATCTGGAAAGGATCCCCACCGCAGCCACCGCGCCATGCATGGCACGACGTCCTCACCCACGCCATGGCCCACTCCGCCGCCCTCGGCTCCCAACAGGATCGCCAGACCAAGGCCAGCGAGGCCCTCTTCAAGGCGCTCTCGGCATGGACTCCCGGAACCACCCCCAATATCACGGTCACTCTCTGGAAACGCCTCCTCGGCGCAGCCCACGACCTCCGCAAAGGCCACGCCACCGTCAAGAATTACACCAACTGCGAACTCAGCGGCGAAGCCGCCCACGCCTTCTCCCAGCTCATCGACTTCATCGCCTTCGACGCTATCTTCACCTGCCTGGACCAGACCCGCGGCATCCACACCGTCCTCGCTTCCTACGACCAAACCTACCACCAGCTCGTCCGCCGCCGCGGCCAGCTCTCATTCCAGGATGTCCTCGGCCTCCTCAGCGGCGACATCGCCACCCACCCGCAGGAAAACGAAGGCCTCTCCTTCGCGTCACGCCAGGCCATCGACTACCGCCTCGACGCCCGCTACCACCACTGGCTCCTCGACGAATTCCAGGACACCAGCCGCGCCCAGTGGAAGGTCATCGGCAGCCTCTGCGAGGAAGCCCTCCAGGACCCGGAAGGCGACCGCTCGTTCTTCGCCGTCGGCGACCCCAAGCAAAGCATCCACGTCTGGCGCGGAGCCGCCCCGGAACTCCTCTCCGAAATCCTCGACACCTACAATGGCCCGCCCGCTCCGGACGGATCCCGCCCCCGCTCCCACATCGCGGAACGCCCGCTCCACACCTCCCGCCGCAGCGGCCCCGCCGTCATCGCCATGGTCAATCAGCTCATGGGAAATCACGAGGCCTTCAGCTGCTTCGAACGACTCGCCGACGCCGCCGCCCGCTGGCACTTCCCCACCCATTCCTCCCACCAGCCTCACCTGCCCGGATCCGCCGTCGTCCTCGAAATCCCCAAGGAAGCGGACGCCGATGCTTCCGCAGATTCCCCGGACGATTCCACCTCGGAAGAAAGCAGGGACGCCCCTTCCGCCGACCACCCCTCATGGATCGCCTGCGCCCAGCTCCTCCGCGAAATCCAACCCCTCCAGCGCGGGCTCTCCGTCGCCGTCCTCTGCTGCGCCAACCGCCGCGCCCTCGACATCACCGATGCCCTCCGCCGCCTCACCGGCATGGAAATCATCACGGAAGCAGACCACTTCGTCGCCAGCGACAATGCCCTCTGCGCAGCCCTCCTCGACCTCCTCCGCAGCGCCGCTCACCCCGCCGATGCCTCCCCATGGCAGCACGTTCTCATGACGCCGCTCCACGCCGTCATCAGCAACCGCTTCGCCTCTGCCGATTCCCCTCATCCGGACCCCGCAAACCTCCGCGCCGCAGTCTCCGCTGCCATCCTCACCGGCATCACCCACGAAGGCTTCGCCCGCACCCTCGCCTCATGGGCGGATCAACTCGCCCAACTCCACCCGCTCGACCCCTTCAGCTCGGCCCGCCTGCCCGAATTGCTCCGCTGCGCGGCCGCCTTCGACGACACCGGCAGCCGCAGCATCGACGAATTCACCGGGTTCGCGCAATCATGGTCAGTCCGCGAATCGTCACCCCACGCCTCCATCACCGTCATGACGGCCCACAAAAGCAAGGGCCTCACCTTCGATATCGTCATCCTCCCGGACCTCCACGACACCAGCCTCTCAAGGGAACGCTCCAGTCAGGGCCTCCACTACAAAAACAGCCAGCTCGACTGGATCGCCCTCCTCCCCAGAAAGGACCTCGCCGCCACAGACCCCACCCTTGCCGCCGCCCTCCGCGACATGGAAGGCCGCCGCTGGCTGGAACTCTTCGCCCTCCTCTACGTCATGGTCACCAGAGCCAGACACGCCAACTACCTCATCATCCCGGAACAAGGGAAACCGTCGGAAAATGCGGCCCCCAGTTTCTCCAGAATCGTCCGCGCCGCCCTCTCGTCCCCCCAATGCCAACCCCTCACCCTCGGATCGTTCTCCGCCCCCTGCCTCTGGCGCGCAGGCACCGATGACTGGTTCCTCTCCAATCCCATCATCCCAGCCCCCTCCGCAGCCACCGCCTCCGCACCCGAGTCAGCCGACCCAACCCCGGCCTCATCCGCCCGGAAACCCATCCCGCTCACCAGAAAATCACCCACCGCCCACCACGCCGCCAGCCTCTTCGACCGCCAGCGCCACCAGGCCATGGCCACCGGCACTTCCCTCCACAACCTCTTCCAGCTCCTCCCATGGTCGGATCAGCCGGACGCCGCATGGCACCGCGCCCTCGCCACGGCCAGCCCAGCCACCGCAGCCACCCTCCAGCGCTGCCTCGAAAACCCGGAAATCCACCGCCTCCTCGCCAAACCTCCCCACCCCACCACGCTCTGGCGCGAACAACCATTCGACTTCATCGACGGTGCCTCATGGGTCAGCGGCATCTTCGACCGCGTCGTCCTCCACCTCGACGCCAGCCTCCAACCCACCCGCGCCACCATCATCGACTTCAAATCGGATGCCGCCGCTTCCCCGGCAGAAGCCGCCACCGTCCTGCCCGCACGCCACGCCAGCCAGCTCCTGACCTACCGCCGCGCCGTCGAACTCCTCACCGGCCTGCCCCCCTCCTCCATCGAAACGTGGATCATCTCCACCTCCGCCCCCGCCGCCATCCCCTGCCCCGTCTGAACAGAGAATTCCCTCAGACACTTCACGGCTCACCACACGCTTCCCTCAGGGGATTACCGGTTGCCTTTCCATCGGCTGCCAGCATGCTCCACTTTCCCCATTTTCGTCACCCTCCGCTTATCGCCGCCCCATGCTGCACTGGATCCTCCGCAAGATCGTCGGTTCGAAAAACCAGCGCGAACTCAAGAAACTCTGGCCCATCGTCCAGCAGATCAACAAGATCGAACAGGACCTCCAGTCCAAGCCCGAATCCATCCTCCGCGAAAAAACCGCCCAGTGGAAGGCAGACCTCGCCAAACTCGAGGACTTCCGCGAAGTGCAGGCCTACCTCAATAAAATCCTCCCGGAAGCCTTCGCTGTCGTCAAAAACGGTGCCCGCCGCCTCTCCGGTCACCCCCTCACCGTCTGCGACCAGCCCATCACATGGGAAATGGTCCACTTCGATGTCCAACTCATCGGCGGCATCACCCTCCATAACGGAAAAATCGCGGAAATGGCCACCGGCGAAGGCAAAACCCTCGTCGCGACCCTCCCGCTCTACCTCAATGGCCTCACCGGCCGCGGCGTCCACATCATCACGGTCAACGACTACCTCGCCAGACGCGACGCCGAATGGATGGGCTTCCTCCTCCAGTACCTCGGCCTGACCGTAGGCTGCATCCAGCACGACCAGCCTCCGTACATCCGCCGCCAGCAGTACAGCTGCGACGTCACCTACGGCACCAATGCCGAATTCGGCTTCGATTACCTCCGCGATAACGGCCTCGCCCAGAGCACGGACGAACAAGTCCAGCGCGGTCACTGGTTCGCCATCGTCGATGAGGTCGACTCCGTCCTCATCGACGAAGCCAGAACCCCACTCATCATCAGCGGCCCGGTCAAACACGATTCCCATCAGTACGACCGCTTCAAGCCCATGGTCGAACGGCTGGTCCGTCAGCAGGGCCTCCTCCTCAATCAGATCGCCTCGGAAGCCAAAGCCCTCGGCGACGCCGGAAAACACGAGGACGCCGGAAACCTCCTCGTCAAACTCAAGCTCGGCCAACCCCGCCACCGCGCCCTCCTCCGCATGATGGAGGAACCGGAATACCGCCGCTCCCTCGAAAAGGCTGAACTCAATTTCTTCGTCGATCCCCAGAAGAAAGCCCTCTTCGCTCTCAAAGAGGAACTCTACTACAGCATCGACGAAAAATCACACGAAGCCGACCTCATGGAAATGGGCCGGAAATTCCTCAGCCCGGACGAACCGGACGCCTTCGTTCTCCCGGGCCTCGCCACGGCTTTCGCTGACATCGACCAGAACAAAGCCCTCTCCCCGGAACAGCGCCTCGCCGCCAAGGAGGAAGTCCAGCAGAAAATGGACGTGCAGGCCCAGCGCATGCACAATATTTCCCAGCTGCTCCGCGCCTACTGCCTCTACGAACGCGACGTCCATTACATGGTCGGTGCCGTCCACAAGGAAGGCGAAACCCCCGGCGAACCAAAGGTCATCATCCTCGACGAACATACCGGCCGTCCCATGCCCGGCCGCCGCTGGAGCGATGGCCTCCACCAGGCCGTCGAAGCCAAGGAAGGCGTCCGCATCGACAAGGAAACGCAGACCCTCGCCACCATCACCATCCAGAACTACTTCCGCCTCTACCACAAACTCGCCGGCATGACGGGCACCGCGGAAACGGAAGCAAGCGAGTTCCACGACATCTACAAACTCGACCTCCTCATCATTCCCACCAACCGCCCGGTCACCCGCAAGGACAACAACGACAAAATCTACAAGACCCGCCGGGAGAAATACAACGCTGTCATCAATCTGATCAAGGAACGCCACGAAAAAGGTCAGCCCATCCTCGTCGGCACGGCCAGCGTGGAAGCGTCGGAAACGCTCTCCCGCATGATGAAGCTCCAGAAAATCCCCCACCAGGTCCTCAATGCCAAAAACCACCGCTACGAAGCGGAAATCGTCGCCGGAGCCGGACAGAAGGGGGCCGTCACCGTCTCCACCAACATGGCCGGCCGCGGCACGGACATCAAACTCGGTCAGGGCGTCGCCGAACTCGGCGGCCTCTTCGTGATCGCCACCGAACGCCACGAAGCCCGGCGTATCGACCGCCAGCTCCGCGGCCGCTGCGCCCGCCAGGGGGACCCCGGTGAAAGCATCTTCTACATCAGCTTCGAAGACCAGCTCATGATGAATTTCGGCGCAGCCGAACGCATGACGAAACTCATGGAACGCATGGGCCTCGAAGATGGCCAGGAACTGGAACATCCATGGCTCAACCGATCAGTCGAAAGCGCCCAGAAACGCGTCGAACAGCGCAACTATACGTACCGCAAACGCACGCTCGAATTCGATGACGTCCTCAACAAGCAGCGCACTGTCATCTACAGCTACCGCAACGAGGCCCTCAATACCGATGACCCGCACAGCATGGTCACCGAGGTCATCGAAGAAGCCATCCCGGCCAAGGTCGCTTCGTTCCTCGATGTCGAGGAAGGCAACCCGGATTACGATGGTCTCCTCCAGTGGGTCAATGTCACCTTCCCCCTCCGCCTCTCCCGCGAGGAAGCGGCCCTCGAGTCCCGCGATACCAAGGGGAACAGCGCATGGCTCGTCTCCCGGGTCCGCGACCTCTACGAAATGAAGATGAAGTCGGAGAACCCCGACGAGGTCCGCGAACTGGAACGCTACGTCATCCTCACAGCCATCGACCGGCTCTGGCAGGAACACCTCTACAGCATCGATGCCCTCCGCGACGGCGTCCACCTCCGCTCGTTCGCTCAGAAGGACCCCCTCGTCGAATACAAGGCGGAAGCCTACGACCTCTTCGAGACCCTCATGAACAACATCCGGAACGAGGTCCTCCACAACCTCTTCCGCAGCACCACGAACCTCCGCGGATTCGAGGAACTCCTCGCCAGCCTGCCCCGCCAGTTCTCCGGCGGCGGCAGCGAGGACGATGTCGATCAACCCCTCCCGTCACAGCCAGCCCAGCCGCAGGCTCCCCCACGCCCTGCCTCCGCCCCTCCCATCCAGATGGGCGGCAGCGGCACCATCACCTTCAGCGGTGGCTTCCCCATCGCCCCCAAACGCAATCCCCAGCAGGGTCAGGCGCGCGAAGGAGGCTGAAGGCCAGGAGATTGCCGAATCAGCAGGGCTGACCGGCTCCGGGCGACCGTTCCAGTCCCCTCAAGGATGCGGTGTCTCCTCCGGCGCAGCCACCTGTCGCATCTGCTCCCGTGCCTTCCGCAGCTGTTCCTTCATTCCTTCGGGAACATTCGGATCGGAAAGCATCGACTCAAACGCATCGCCCCCCTCGGTAACCTTCACCTTGCCATCCGGCCCCACCACCACGGTCCGGCGCATCTCACCCGATGAGGAGGAAGATGACGAAAAACCGGAGGACTTCCCGCCCGGACGGTACGGATCCCTCCGGGCCGCCTTGCCCGCAGGACGCAATCCCACCGTCACCTCCCACTGCATAGGCTTGCCTTTGCGCAGGCCCTCCAGAGTTACCACGGTACCGGGCTGAACCGATGCCAGTGACCTGCGGAATCCTTCGACTCCTGCGATGGCCACGCCATTGCAGCGCAACAGCACATCATTGACACCCAGCCCGGCAGCCGCCCCCGGCCCGCCCTCGGCCACCACCTCAAGAAGCACGCCCTCGCCTGCAGGCAGATCCAGCTTGTCCCGCAGCGCTTCAGGCACAGGCACCCCATGCACGCCCAGCCAGCCCTGCGCCGGCTGCTCGCCACCGACCTCTCCCTTCCCGGGAACTCCTTCCCCGCCACCTCCATCAATCGACACCCTGCCATCCGCACCCACCCGGATGGTCCGTTTCACGGTCTTCCCATCCCGGCTCATCGTCACTTCAGTCACCGTACTCCCATCCGCTTCCGTCCAGCTGCTGCTCGAACTGGAAACACTGCCGCCACCGGACGATTCGCTGAAAACCTTCACCTTCCCCCCGTCAATCTCCACGCGCGCCCCATCCCCCAGATCAATCACCTGAGGCTCTCCGGCAGAAACCACCGCCGCCCACATCATCACAGGATACAGAATGCTCCGATTCATACGCTTCTTTTTGTCAGTTGGTTGTTGGTTTGTCGGTTCGGAAATCAAATGGCCCATGGAGCAAAACTCTGTCCCCTCCCTCAGTCGAGTGGCATGAACACAGGCACCACCGCCCGCCGCGGCTGCACGGAATGCACGACCGTCCCACCGGTCACGGAAAAAACTGCTTCCTCTTCTTCCCACGCCACTTCCATGAGCCGCCAGTGATTCCGCTCAGCATCCTCCACCACCCCAAGTGTTCGGACACCCTTCACGGTCCGCTGCCGCGCATGAATCAATGACGCACCCCCGGTCTCCCCCGGGCCCCCGGCCGACTCTCTGCCAGATGAGCCCACCCGCAACGATCGCCACCGCCGCCGCGAGCCCAATCCCGACAAACGGCACCACCCTGCGCCGCACCGCCGCAGGCCGCTCCATGCGCTCCGCCAATTCCAATGGCAGGGCCGCCGGCCGCAGCCTCCGCAGCACCGCTTCCATGGCATCGTCAGACATCTTCATCACAGCAATTCTCCCAGAGCTTCCCGCAGTCGATCGAGCGCCACCCGGTACCGCGAGACGAGCGTCGGCACCGGAACGCCCGTAAGCCGGCTGATCTCAGGAAAGGCCAGTTCCCCCCAGATCCGCAGCGTGACCACTTCCCGGTGAACGTCCGGAAGCTGCGCAAGGACCGCCGCCACCACCCGGATCGTATCCCCCTGCGCAGGATCGGGCGCAAACCATCCCTCCGCCGACTCCGCGACCGCCGACTCGCGCGCCACACGGCTGCGTCGCGACCTGCAAAGATCAATGGCCCGACGCCGGATCATGGCAAACACGGGGGCGCGGTCAGGTACGGCACCACCGCTGCGCCGCCACGCCGATACCATGGCCTCCTGCACCAGATCCCGCGCATCCTGCTCATCGGAAACCTGCTGACGCGCATACAGCAGAAACACCTCACTGACCGCAGCCATCCATTGCCTCCAGCGGTTCTCGTCATCATGCTCTGCCACAGTGAAATCATCAGGTTGTCATGCCATCAAACGGAGCCAAACCGCCAACCCATGAATCCACACCGCACTGTTCCGGAAAAATCACTGCCCCATCATGCGGAGCGCCACGGCACGGGCCGCTTCCACTAGCTGATCGCCTGCGGAGGAAAGATTCCCCATCCAGATGATTCCGAACGGAACCTTTGGAAAATCCGCGAGCGGAAGCAGCCGGACCCCGTCCGCATGCAGCGCTGGGGAATCGACGGTCAGACCGACCCCGTAGCCCTCGGCCACATAGCGCGACACCAGCTCAAGGGAGCCGAGTTCCAGCGAGGCCGGCCAATCGAGGCTCCGCTTCCGCAGTTCCTGCTGGAACAGGCGGCACATCGGTTCAGTTGCGGGAAGCGACACCAGCGGAACATCAATGCGGTCGCGTTCGAGGATTTTCTCCGCCGCGGAAAACCCGCTCTTCTCCGGAACAGCCAGGGCCATGGGGAGTCGGATCAATTCCTGTTCCTTCACACCTTCGGGCCGCTTCCCGATGAGTGCCGAGATTCCGACATCGATATCCTGAGCGAGCAGGCGTTGTTCAATCTGTTCCAGCCGTCCGGAAACGAGCGAAAACTGCAGCCCGGGAATCCGCTTCCGCAGGGCGCGCAGCACGGCGGGCAGGTACTCGCGCTGCACCGTTTCCGGACAGCCGATGCGCAGACGCGGAGCCGCCCCGCCCCGCAGCACCCTCTCCACTTCCCCCAGGCCACCGAAGAAGGGTTCGATGAAGCGGAACAGAGTTTCACCGTTGGGCGTCAGCTGAAAGGGCCGCCGGTGGAAGAGGGTGGTCGCGAGGGCATCCTCCAGCTGCATCATCTGCAGACTGATGGCCGGCTGCTGGATCCCATAGGGAATCTGCCGCGCCGCCGCACTGATGCCGCCATACCGCGCCACATAATAGAATAACTCCAGATGATGGACGTTCATCGCCTCATCATGATGACAGCCCTCCGCGGGAACACGCCCAACCTTGTCCGCGCTTCCGTACCGCCGCCATCATTCCGGACGACCCGACTGCCGCAGGATCTCATCGAGCACCTCGCAGGCCCGGGCGATTTCATCGGGCCGCAGCGTGGGGTGGACAAGGAACATAAGGCTGGTCTCGCCAAGTTCACGGGCCACCGGAAGCCTCTCCGCAGGACGCCAGCCCGTCCCATCAAAGGCCTTCTCGAGATAGACTTCGGAACAGGATCCCTGATAGCAGGGCACCCCGGCTGCCATAACCGCCTCCACGATCCGGTCGCGGCTCCAGCCGTCGGCAAGACGCTCGGGGCGGACGTAGGCATACGCCTTGTAGCAGGCATGCACACACTGGCTGCGGGCCGCGCAGCCATCCCCGCAGGAGGACGCACAGCGGAAAGCCGGCACACGGACATGGGCATGCCTACGGCAGACCCCAAGAATCGCTTCCGAGTACTCATTGCGCATACGGGTCCATTCCGGCATCCTCTGCAGCTGCAGACGCCCGATGACCGCCTGCATCTCCATCATCCGCCAGTTCGTGCCGAACGATTCATGGAGCCAGCGGAATCCAGGCGGATGCGACCGCTCATAGACAGCCTCGTAGCTCTTGCCGTGGTCCTTGAAGCTCCACATGGCCCGCCACAGCGCTTCGTCATTGGTCGTCACCATCCCGCCCTCGCCCCCGGTCGTCATGATCTTGTCCTGACAGAAACTCCACGCGCCCACATGGCCAATCGTGCCAACCGGCCGCCCCTTGTAGCGCGCCCCGTGTGCCTGCGCACAATCCTCAATGACCTTGCAGCCATGCTCCGCAGCCAGCGCCATGATCTCATCCATGGCACAAGGCCAGCCCGCCAGATGCACACAGATGATCGCCCGGGTGCGCGGAGTCAGTACCCTCCGGATCGTCTCCGCAGAAATATTCCCGCTGTCCCGCTCAACATCCGCAAAGACCGGCGTGGCACCGGCATTGACCACACACGAAATGCTCGCAATGAAGGTCCGCGGCGTCACCACCACCTCGTCGCCCGGCCCAATTCCGAGGGCCTTGAGCGCCACGTCCAGCGCCAGCGTGCCGTTGGACAGCGCCACGGCAAA
>CAZSDE010000019.1:286-4941 GCA_964605435.1 uncultured Akkermansia sp. | reverse complement strand
AGCCCGCGCCGCCCACCACAATGTCGGCTCCGCCGTCGCCGTCCGCATCTCCCACCCACAGGCCGGTCGCGTCCTCGGTCACCGAGTAGGAGGTGCCGGCCAGCTCCACTTCCAGGGTGCCATTGGACAGCGCCACGGCAAAACGCGCACCGCTCCACGCCGCGAATTCCTTCTCGAATTCCCGGCTCTCGTTCCCCGTCCAGTAATTGACCCGGTTCGACAGGAGACAATTGCGGACAGCGTCGGCTTCCCCGGCAGTGAAACTCGGCCACGGACTGAAAGATGTGTTCAGCATGAGATGAATCGGATAAGGCACAGATTCTCAGGGGCTGCAAGCAAAGGCGGGATCGGCCCGCTGCGCCAGCACTCCCCGGGTTCCCAGCGCAGCCACGTTCATCGTGGCTGCGGCGGTCCCTTGGCTCCCTGTTGCTGCCAGAGCGAAAGAAAACGCGCACGGGCCGCCTCGTCCGGTGCCCCCTTCACGAAGGCAGGCATCCACGCATCCATGCGCTCAGGACCAACCTCCCGCGCCCATTGCTCCAGCAGACCAGGATGCGCGTCGGCCGTGGCAAGGACGGCGGGAATGAAGGCTTGCCACTTGCGGGCATCCGACATCATGCGCCCGAAAACCGGAACAGGTCCCCACGCCGAACCCGGATACCTCCCTTCAATCAGCTCAGCCCGCCGGATGGCTTCAGCCCAGCATTCCGGGACTTCACTGATCACGTACGGTGCCCAAGCCGACGCCTGCTGCAGCGGAACCGGAACCGCCATCGGGTTGAGCCGACGCTGAATCTGAAAGGTTTTCCGGGCGGGTTCAAGGCCCTCGTCGAGGACGACCTGAGCGGATCCGGCAATCCCGTAAAGCGACGCCGCCATGGGCACCTGCCGCTGCGCCTCCCTGACCTGTGCAAGCGCAACTTCGAGAAGGTCGGGACCCACCTCCGGGGCTGAGGCCGGTTCCGCCGGAAGCTCTGCGGTGGCCTCGCCTTTTCCGCCCGCCCCACCCGCAGTCGCCGCCGCTTTGCGTTCCGCTTCCTCCTGCCGCCTCGCGTCTTCCGCAAAGAGCGCCCGCGCCGATTCTCCCACCGTCCTCTCAAGGCTGCGCACCAGTGTCGGGGATCCCGGCTGATCCATCCAGACCAGTGCCACCCCGGCGGCGACAACGCCGGCGCCGGCAAGACGGAAGCATCCCGCTTCAAGGCGGCCAGGCGGGTGGGCACGGTGCGACCTCGTACTAAGGGCGACGAGCCATGCGGCGGCCCATGCGAGGCCGATGTGATGGGCCGGGACGTCTCCGATCCCATGAATGGGGAGCGTAGCAGCACCCATCAGACAGCCAATCCGCAGAGCCCGGGCATGGCCATGGAGCGACCCACGCAGAGCCGGCCAGAAGCACACAGCGACAAGCAAGGCCATCAGAATGGCCGCCGGAATACCGCATTCCGCCGCCACCAGCAGCCAGTCGCTTTCGGGATGGAGGGACCGCATTTCATTCTGGAAGGCCGTCAGGTTCCGGTACTGTGGGTAGACCGACCCGAACTGTCCTGCTCCGACACCCGTGATCGGAAAATCGCGGATCATCCCGAGGGTATCCTTCTGGATGGGAATGCGGGCATCGACCGACGCCAGTTCCAGCCCTCCATCCCCGGGACCAGTGGTGGTGGCGTTGTCCGCAAGGATCACCGCGGTGCGTTCCGCCATGCCAGCCAGCCGGTCGCGCGCCAGCGAGGGCCCGCTGCTCACATAGATGATTCCTGCGGCTGCCAGCAGGGCGACAGCAGCCAGAAGCCGCCGACCAAGGTAGCGGTTCCCCATGAGCATGACCCATCCGCAGAAGGCAATCGCGAGGAGGAGCAGACCACCACGGCTGCCCAGATCCCGCACCAGTCCCGTGAGAATGGCCATGACGCTGAGAATCGCAAGCGCTGCGCTGAAGGGACGCTTCACGCGGACCGACTGCACGGCCACACCGAGTCCCGCCATGATGCCCATGACCATGAACGTGCCGAAGTGATTCCGGTTCGGAAAGAAGCCAAACGAAGGCTCCTTGTCCCATGGAATGACCCAGCGTCCGTGCTGGGCCGCCTGGCTGATGAGCACAAGAAGGGCAACCGCTGCACTGAACCAGAGGGCGACGCGATGCTGTCCCCCATGATCGGTCCGCTGTCCGAGAATGTAGAGCGCGCCCACAAGGGTGACGGCCATCGCTGCGAAGCTCTGCTGCGTCCAAAGCGGCTGCAGGGTGACCGTGGGCGCAAGCGGCATACCAAGTCCCCCCAGCTCCGCCCGCCAGGCTGGCTGGGGAAACCAAGCAGCCGGCAGCAGCGCCAGCCCCGCCGCCAGCAGAAATCCACACGCCAGCACACCCCGCAGCCACCCCATCCGCTCCGTCGGCGGAAACACCACCATGAGCAATCCCACCAGCGCCACCAGTACCCCACCCCACGTCCGGAACGCCTCCCCCGGTGCCCAGAGAATCAGCAGCAGAATCAGGCCAAAGACCGCGAACAGCCACGGGCGCTGCAGCGGTTCTCCGCGAAGCCCGCCAGCAGCAGCATCCACCGACTCCCGTGTCGAGTTCGCTTCGTCGTCCATCATTCCTCCTGCGCTCATCGTCTCTGGGCCCCTCCCCCGGAAAAGAAACGAGTCCAGTCAGGACAGACCTGACTGGACTCTCGATTCTCTTGCTGAGGAGAATTCAGCCGTTCCAAGCTCCCTCAGGCCCTGCGGCGGCGACGGGTGGCGACAGAAAGCCCCATCATGCCTGCCAGCAGCGATCCCATCGCGCTCGACGGTTCCGGAACTCCACTGAGTCCCTGAAGCACAATCGCATTGGATCCACCATTGCCCGCATTCGTCAGATCCCACACAACGTCGAAGGAATCCCATTGCAGTCCTGCCGCACCAGGGATTGTTCCGCTGAAACTGGTCGAATTAGTACCGCCGAGGGTTGCAAAGAAATCGAGATCCGACCCGTTCACCGCAAAGTCAATGCGCAAACTGTACATGGAGTCATCGTAAAGAGCCTCATTTGTGAAGGTGAGCGCCTGGCCACCGGCAGGCGATGCCCACCAGATGTTCATCAGGTTAGGGTCGGTCCCGTCCGGAACAAAGCGAAGATCAAACACACTCTGGGACGTTCCCTGAAAAGAGAAGCCAAATGTGTCTCGGCCAGCCACAATGTCTCCCGGATCTGCCGGAGCATTTGCACTCGACTGAATGAAGAAGTTTGTCAGCAGACCACCGCTTCCGGCAAAGGGGACACCCACAGGCTTGGACAAGGTCGCGCTCGACCCCGCTGGAGTCGCATACAGCCCACCCAGCGATCCCCAGTTCTGCGACCCGACCTGCTGGAAATAACTCAAATCCGAAGGTGTTCCAGGATTGATGGTCCATCCATCCTGCCCCGAGACCTCAAGAGATGGATCGTAAGGAGGATTTTCGTTGAAATTCACCCCGAGTTGCGCGGAAGCAGAGGAAGCCGCCAGCAAGGACAGACAGGTAAAAAATGAACAAACTTTCATTGTTTGTGTGTTTTAAGAATGTTGAGTTGAGGAGGAGAGAAAAATTTGATCAGGAGCGGCGCTTGAAGCGCACAACCTCCTGATCAGGAAAGTTGTTCAGCCAGGAACAGCAGCATTGCTAACGATTGGACCGGGCGCTGGAGGAGGAGCGACGGGGACAGCGGGGGTCTTCGGCTTACGGGCGTGAGCGACACTGGCGGCCGCCATGAGGGCTCCGAGGACGAGAAGGAGGAGTGACTTGCGTTTCATGAGTGAAGAGGTAGACCTGATTTCCAACGAGGATCGGCGCGATCAGCGGGAATGTCGAGCTTTTTTTTCTGCAAAGTGCGAAAATCATTCTCAAATTTGCGGATATTCAGGTTGCCTTAAGTTTTTATGCAACAGGCTGTTGTTCAGGAATTTATTCAAATCAGCAAGCCTGTCGGGGGCGGCGGCGGTTGCCATGGCGCGGCTGGTGCGGGGAAACTGCTGGAATTTCCCTATCATGCTGAGGCTCAAAGATTCTGGTTAGTTCCGGGTGTTTGCTGCTGCTGTGACCCGGTGAAAGGGGGCATGGTGGCATGGCCGGGGGATTCGATGCCGGAGCGGCGGAGCACTTTGCCGATGGTTAGGAAGAGAATGTAGCAATCGAGGGCGAGGCTGGCATTTTCGGTGTACCAGACATCCATGGCGAAGCGTTCGGGCCAGCTGACGGCGTTGCGGCCATTGATCTGAGCCCAGCCGGTGAGACCGCCGGGGCGGTCATGGCGGCGGGCCTGTTCCGGGGAGTAGAGCGGGAGGTAGTGAGGGAGGAGGGGTCTGGGGCCGACGAGGCTGAGGTCCCCGCGGAGGACGGCTAGCAGACCGGGAATTTCGTCGAGGGACGAACTGCGGAGACCTCGGCCAAAGGAGCCGAGGCGTTCGGCATCGGGGAGGAGTTTCCCGTCTGGCCCGCGGGCATCGGACATGGAGCGCAGCTTGTGCATGGAGAACGATCGCCCGGCCAGTCCGGTGCGGGTCTGCGCGAAGAAGACGGGGCTGCCGAGGCGCGTCCGTACGAGCAGCATGCCCAGCAGGAGCAGTGCCCCCCAGAGCGGGAGGGCCAGCAGCGTAAGTCCAAGGTCCATGATGCGCTTGGAGCGGGGATAG
>CAZSDE010000019.1:0-221 GCA_964605435.1 uncultured Akkermansia sp. | reverse complement strand
CATGCAGGCAGGTGGACAGGGGCATGCTTCATGTCTGGGAGGAAACGGGAAGCGGCGGGCGACAAGGCGGGCAGCCTCAGAGCGACCAGCGGTCGTTGGGTTTCACAGGGACGGCGGGATTGCCATAAGCGATCACCCCGGCAGGGATGTCCTTGGTGACGACGCTTCCCATGCCGATCCATGTGTTTTCGCCGATGGTGATGCCGTCGCGCAGAACGGCT
>CAZSDE010000018.1:17654-19571 GCA_964605435.1 uncultured Akkermansia sp. | reverse complement strand
GCGGATGATGAAACACCGCCAGCTTCCACCGCGCGCCCGACTGCTTCACCTGCTGCGCCAGCCATTCCCGCTGCTCCCGCAGCAACTGCGGATAGGCCGGCACATCTGCATCAAGAATGAATAAATCCACCGGTCCACGCCGCACCGCATAGTAACTCACAAGCGCATCATGCCGCGCCCCGCGGTCCACCGGAAGCCGCCCCGGCCCTCCCGGATTCGCCGCAAAGTAATCCACATACCCATCAATCGGCCCACCCGTCCCCCCATCCGGCCACGAATCATGATTCCCCACCGACGGAAAAAACCGCTGCACCACCGACCGCTGCCGCGGAAACTTCCCATCAAGCCGCCGCTGAATGTACTCCCCATAGTAATCCCCCACATTCGATTCCCAGTCACACTGCACCCCAGCCACCAGCGGATCCTCATCCACATTCGCATCCAGACTCCCATAGTTGTTGTCCCCAGTCGTCACAATGAACTCCGGTAGCCACCGCTTCACCATCGCCGCCACCAATCCCTCCCCCACACTCCGCGTCCCATAATCCCCAATCACCCCGAAACTCACCGTCGCACTCCCCCCAGGATACAAGGCCCCATACGCCTCCCCTCCCGATCCCACACGCTCCACCCCACCAGCCATATCATCCGGATCAGCCACCACCACACCCACCAGCAGGGGCCAGCACAATATCAGCGGCAGCAACTCTCTCCTCATCCCGTACCTCATACAGAGCACCACGCCTCCCTGTCAATCCCCGCAACCAGCACCCCTCTTCACCCGTTGCCGCACAGCTCACCAATCGAAGCCAAGGGACAGCGAGTAGTTTCTGCCGCGCTGGAAGCTCGAGAAGACTTTCTGATCGCCGACGCCGTAGCGGCGTTCGAATTCGGCATCGAGCAGGTTGGCGGCGCGGAAGGTCAGCTTGGCAGCCTTGCCGAGCTTCTTGGACATGGACCAGTCGAGCGTAGAAACTGGCATCTGATAGATGTCGGGGTATTCCTCATTGATGCCGGCGAGGGCGAGCATCTGGCCGGTCACGTTGAGGAAAAGACCGGTGTAGAGGCCCCAGTCGCGGTGATCATAACCGATATTGAAATTGAGAATGTAATCCGGTTGTCCCTGCAAGCGGCGCGAATCGTCTCCAAAGATGGCGCGCGCCCGCACGGCCCGTGAGAAGATCCGCGAATAATTGAAGCCAAGCGAAATGTCTTCGAGTGATTCCGTGAGGAAGCCGAGCGACCCCTGGAATTCCAGTTCCATGCCGTAGACCTGGGCTTCCTCGACATTCGAGAAGCGCCGTACCGCCCCGTTCTCCAGCTCAATGGCGTTGTCGATCATCTTCGTGAAGAGCGAGGCCGCCGCCGACGTCCGGCCCTTCGCATATTCAAAGCGCGCATCGAAATTGGAAATCGACGACATCTCGAGCCGGCGGTTTCCGATGAAGATGGCATTATCAAAGATATCAAGGAACGGAACGGGAGCGATTTCCTTGAAGGAAGGGCGGGCCACGGTCCGCGACGCTGCAAGGCGCAGCCGCGTGTCATCGGACGTCTCCCATGTGAAGGCGGCCGCTGGCAAAACATCAGTCTGCGTGATGCTGGAACGGGTCAGCCCAGCAACATAGGGATTCCGGCTGCCATCCGACAGGATCGCATTGTAGAGGTTCTCGCCGCCAGTGATGCGGGAATATTCCTCAAGGTCTTCCTGCTGCACAAGATTGGTGCCCGGATTCGATGATTCACCAACATTTCCATACAATTCAATATCCGTGGCATCGGTAGTGAAATCGGTCGTCTCCACGCGGGCTCCCACCACAAACTGCAGCGGTCCCTGCTTCCAGTCGAGCATCCCAAAGGCCGATCCAATCCGCTGACTGCCATCGTACAGCTCCGGTGCGAGCGATTCCCGGATCA
>CAZSDE010000018.1:10025-17644 GCA_964605435.1 uncultured Akkermansia sp. | reverse complement strand
TTCGTCGTACGTAAAGGTGTCCCCGCGGTACCGGCGGTCCGAATCGTCGATCCCGCCACCCACGGTTACCTTGAGATAATCCTCCGCCTCCTTGGCTCCGCTCAGGAACATGTCGAATTCCGTATTCACCGAAAGATTGTCATCGAACGTTTCCCCCCAGTAGCGCCGCAAAGCCGGCAGACTCGGCGTCGGCTGCGTGAAATACTGCGGCGTAAACCCATCAAGCGCCCGCTGCAGATCATACCGCGTCGTGAATACCCGCGTATCCGGCTGCAATTGATACGATTTGTTCCACGAAAGCGAGGGCCGGAACGACAGCGTCTGCCCGTCCCCAAACCAGAAATCCCCGCCAATCTGCGCCGTCTGCAGCTGACGCTGCGAATACTGAATCGATTCCCGCACGGAATAGTCCGGCGAATCCGGTTCCCCCCGCGGACGTCCATACTGGAAATTCGTCGAATCCTCCGCAAGACGATTGAAGAAATAGGTCGCCGTAATCTCGCTGTGGTCTGCCGGCTTCACCGACCCACCCACCAGCACACCCGCCCGGGTGGTCTCGAGTCCACGCCGCACCAGCGTCGGAATGTATGGCTCCTGCTCGGTCCCATCCGGAAGGAATCCCACGCGGCCCTGCACCTCGTCAGGTACATATCCATAGCGCTTCTGGTAATCGAAACCAAGAAAGACGCCCGCATCGCGGCCCCAGAACGTGAACGGTGTGCCGATGCTGCCCTCCACCGTCATGTCCGGCTGTGGTTCCGCTATGATGCTGCCCAACTCGGGACTCAGCGTCTTCATGGCATACGCCCCCAGCGCTTCCTTCCGCGGATTGTCCGATTCCCCGAAAAAGTACTGATCGTAATCAATGGTCTTGAGAAGATCCGGAAGGGCCCGCTCGTCCGCATTGCCAAACATATCCGTACCGCCACCACGGTAGGTGAGAAATTCAGGATTGCCCGTCGTCTGCGTGTTGTAGCCCAGACCAACCTTGAAGTTCGCAAACGGTTCCTCGGGCCGGTTGCGCGTCTTGATGACAATGTGCCCACCCGTCGCTTCCCCAGGCAGATTCGGCAGAAAGGTCTTCGATGTAATGATGTCCTGCACCACGCTCGCAGGAAAAAGGTCGAGCGGCACCGCGCGCCGGTCAGGATCGGAACTAGGCACCCGGTTCCCGTTCAGATAGACCGTATTGTAGCGGTCGTTGAGCCCCCGGATGACGACGAACTTGCCGTCCACCACGTTGACGCCCACCACCTTCGTGACCGCCGCAGCCACGTCGCGCGCTCCCGTATTCGAAAGGAAGTCTTTGCCCAGCACACTGGCAATCGCCGTGATGTCTGCCTGCAGCTGCAGCGCCGGCAGCACCGGCGCGGCTTCGGGTTCCTCCGCAAGGACCTCCACCACCGGAAGTTCCTCCACATCCTGCACCAGACTGACCGCCGCCTGCCGCACCTGGCCCGCCGCAACGACAAGGCGCCCGCTCCGGCCCCGGGCATAGCCATCCTTCACCACCACCAGCGTGTAGGCACCAGCCGGCAACGCCGGAATCACGAAGTTGCCATCCCGGTCGCTCTGCACGGCCACATCCTGACCTTCCACTTCAACCGTCGCTCCTGGCAATGGGTACCCGAAATCATCATCGGTCACCGTTCCCGTAATCCGGCCAGCCGCCGCTTCCTGCGCCCAGCCCGCGCCCGCGGAAACGATCAGCATCGCCGTCACCAGCATGACCCCGGACCTATTCCGGATCTTCGCCCATCCTCTCATCACAGCTCCGGAAATCATGATCACTTCATCAGTTCCCCCATGGTCTCAGGCGACATCGCCAGCTGTTCTTCCACATGGAAAAGCGCCACGGCAAACAATCCCATCGCCCGGCCCCGGGGATGTGGATAAGCCGCCCCATTTGTCACCGCTTCCTTCACCAGCCGCGCCGCCTCCGCACTGTCGCCATCGCCCAGAGCCATGCGCGCACAGGCCAGCCAGCACGAGGGCGCATACAGAAAGAAAACCGCCCGGGAGGATCGCTCGGCTTCCTCACGGATCGCCGGAAGCCGATCCCCCGTCCCCATGAGCCGGGCCAGACGAGCCGCTTCAGCCAGCGATGGCGCTTTCCATTCCGCATCATCAGGATACTTCCGGCACGCGCCCACGTACGCTTCCCACACCGCCATCACCACAGCGCGATCCATTCCAAACCGGTGCATCGTCTCAATGATCAACGGCATCGATTGCGGAGCGGAAGGATGCCGGGCCTCCCGCACCACGTCGGCTGCCTTCCGCAGATGCTCATGCGCCTGCGGAGTGCGTCCGGCCGCAGCTTCCCGCTCCGCCAACCCACACAGCAAACGCACCTGCGGCCCAAAATGCTGATTGGCCGGCCGCCGCAGAAATACCTCAATCTGATCTGCCTCAGGCTTCTGCAGAAGATAGGCCGCTTCGTATCCCTGACGGTCCAGAGGATCACTGACGCGCCGGAACCACGCCGCCGCCGCTTCCTCTTTCCGCTGCACAAGAAACAATTCGGCCAAAAGCGCACAGCTCCGCGTCGTCTTCCAGGTGTCACTCGCAGGCAGCGAACTCTCCGCAAGGGACGCCGCCTCCGCCGCCAGCGCCGCTTCCCCCCGCATCTGCCACGCCATCGCCAATTCAGCCGCAAGCAGCGATTGATACGATGGCCCAAAGGTCTTCCAGCGCTGCCTCGCTTCTCCATGCGACCCCAGCCGGATGAGCGCCCCGCAAAGCCTCAGCTGCGCCCGGAAATGCTCGTCTTCATCCGTGGTCAGTTTCGCCAGCTGATGATCGGCGGCCTCCAGATTCCGGAAATTGTCGCTCCGCAGCCCGTTGCCGCCCTCATCGGAACCCTTGGCAATCGGAAGCGGCACACCCGGCACCAGTTCTTCCACGCCCCGGCACACACCACCAAAATCCATCAGTGCAGCAAGGAAAAGCAGCGGAAATCGGGGAGCCATCAGCATGCGGATCTGGGTGGAGAAAAAGCTGCCGCGATGATGCCGCGGCACGCCCCGGGAGACAGTGAATTGAGGTGACAATTTCGTTACCCGTGCCCGCACAGCCCTCCTGATCATGCTCCCTCACCCACAAAAAAGGGACGGGCCCGTCGCCGGACCCGCCCCCGATTTGGCTGATTCAGTTCGTCCCGCTCACTGCGGAATCACACGGTAGTGCAGCACGCCATTGGCCACGGAAGCAGTGTCCTGCCATGTGATCTGACCCGCTGCCGCATTCGTGTCACCCGCAGCGCCGTCGCTGACCACCCCCAGCGGCGTCCATACCCGCAGATCCGATGAGCGCTCGACCGCATAAACGACCGCATTGCCATCGACCGTAGCCGCCGCAAAGGAAACCGTCGCGTTGCCGCCACTGACCCCAAGGATCGGTTCGGGACGCGGAACGGTGACCGCATCGACAAGGCCAACACTGTCAATCCCCGTCCAGCCAATCAGCATGTTGCTGTCGGCCATGGCTCCGGCACGCCGCAGCGGCGTGAAGAATCCATCCGCAGGCGGTGCATCAGTCGCCGCAGTCCGCAGGGGCGTGGCCGCCGTCATGCGCGGGTCAAGCCCAGCCTGATCCCGGTGAAAGTCGGTTCCCTTCTTGCGGAGCGCCGAGGCATTCAACGCCACCGCAGCAAAGGTGTTGCCACCAAGGCTCGCGGTCAGAGTGGCCCCGGTATTGAAGTAATAATTGGAAGCCGCCACCACACCAGATGAACCAACCGTCGAGTCACCGCCAAGAATATTCGAGTTGATGTCTTCGAAGAGTCCGTTGCGCCATTCGCCGCCGGTGGACCGGCGGGCAAGGATGGCCTGGTCGCTGCTGCCGGCTGTCGGCGATACGCCAGCCCCGCGGTTTCCAATGGCCGTGACGTTGTAGATCAGCGGCAGCGTGTTCGGCGTGACTCCCTTGTTGTTGTCTTCGGATCCATCCCATTCAAATAGACGGTCGGAGGCGTCAGCCACGAGTCGGCCCGTCACAGTTCCCGAAGGATGCTGCGCATTGGCCCCACCCGAGTTGTCGGAAATGGTGAACAGGTACTGCAGGCGGCCCTGATAGCCCTGGTCGCCATCGAATCCGTCATCTCCCTGGAAGGCAGTAAAGAGATAGCGGCAGTTCACATAGCCACCAAACCACTCGAAGCCGTCGTCCTTGTTATTGAAGACGTCCTGCCACTCGACCACGGTGCCGCGGCCAACCGCGCCAAGCGTAACACCGTTGACTTCGTTGTCCGTGCCGAGCTTGAAGCCACCATAACGGTGCGAGCAAAAGCGCATCACCCCGCTGTTGTCATCAATGTTCGCTCCCGATCCACTGGCCGCGCCGACATTGACGCCACCATAGACCGCGGTGCGGAACGAGGTCGATGAACTCAGTCCATTATTGAAGGCAGCCCCGAGCGTCACAGTGTCAAACGAGCCACCCTCAATGAGCGCAAACCCAACCCCGTTACCGCCCTTCACATCGTTCGACGACGGAATCGAGGTGGCCCCGTTCGGTTCGATAGCCGCGTCGCCACTCTGCAGGCCCGTCACCGGATTGTATTGAAGCAGCAGTGCGTCGTTGTCGCCATCATAGCCAATCGGCGTCCGACCCAGCACCACAACCCCGCCCCAGCGCCCGGAGATCGCAAAGATGTTGTCAACGGCTCCACCCACATTCGGGGAATCTGCCGCCGTCTTGGTCTTCGGATACTTGAATCCATTCGCCGCATAACTCCATGCCGAGCCGCTCCCAACCGCCGCAAGCGACTGCGGAATCGTAGACACTCCGCCAGGCACATACGGATCATCAATCGCCGTGAAGATGATCGGTTCATCAGGAGTTCCGTTCGCCACAATCTTGGCTCCGCGGCAGATGAAGAGCGAACCCGGTTGGTCACCGATGGCCCCTCCCTCGCAGTAGGTATCTTCAATGCCACGCACAATCGTGCCAGGCTCAATCGTGAGGATCGCAGGCGGCAGCACGTAGACCACATCCCGCAGAATGTAGACGTTGTCCTTGGTCCAGCGCGTGTCCTGTGTGATGTCATTCAACACTTCCACAAAGGCGGCCTGCGCACTGCCGGCCACCGCCGCAGCGGCCACCGCAGCAGCACGGATTCGATAGGATTTCTGTTTCATGAGTTCAGAGTCTGAAATTTAGTCGGATTGCCTCTCAGCGCCGGCGCCGCACCATCATGAGCAGGCCACCAAAGGCGGCCGCCAGACCAGTGGATGGCTCGGGAATCACCACAGCCAGACGGTGCGAAGCCGCTCCCGCCCCCAGATCGGGTCCCACCGCCAACTGGCCCACATGCGCCGTCAGACCCGGCACACCCACGTCTGGCGAGTAGTTCACTTCAAATGGCGGCAGCCCCACCCCGGAATTCCACGTCACCGAGGATGAGAAGATCGCCTGTTCCGTGGCTCCCGTGTTCTGCACCCACAGATACACCGGCCGCCCAGCAATGGAGGACGCGTACGATTGCCCCTCAAAGGATGCCGTATTGTCGATCGGACGCGAAATCTCGTAGAATCCATCAGTCGAAAGCGCATTGATCGCACCGGTGTACGCATACACCTCCGTAAAGGCAGCTTCGAGAGCAGACAGATCAGCGGAATTCGCCGCGAAATCAAAGATCGCAGGGAAAACACCGAAGCGCAGCGATCCACTCGCGAGCGCTGCATTGTTGGTAGTCACCAGTCCATTCCCGAAGTTCGAGGAATTCAGAGTGACGACAGCGTGAGCGGAACCAGCCGCAGCCAGCCCCAAGGCAAGAAGAAGAGTTTTTTTCATGGGTTGTTTCGGAGGATTGTTGGATAGTTCAATGTTTGCAGAAGGATCAGGAATCACTCGGTGAACGGTTCCTGGAGGGTGAAGCCTGCCGTACCGGCTTGTTCCTTGAAGAGGATCGCCTTGCCCGGTGTCAGCACGACACCGCTCTGGTCGGCTCCCGACGGGTTGTCGGTCCGGCGCCATCCCGTGCCGCCCAGACCACCATTCTTGAAGAAATAGCCAGTGAGGACTCCCCCATTCTCAAGATAGACAATGTCAGCAGAGGCCGATCCGGTTCCGCCGGTCACAAAATCCTTGAGATTGGATTTTCCCAGGGTGGTCGGCAGAGTGAACGGATTCGAGAGAATGTTGAATCCACTGACCACTGTGGGCTTCTGGCGCCCGCTCACGGTGTATCCCGTGATATCGAGCGACACCGGATTCCCACCCGGCTTGCGGAGCACGTAGACTCCCGTCAGTGGGTCAATCGGTGCATTCGGCTCGGACGCTCCCGATGGATTCGCGGTCCGGCGCCATCCCGTGCCACCAAGGCCACTCCCTTTGTAGAAGTACCCGGTGAGGACTCCGCCCGTCTGAATGTAGACTTCATCCGATGAGGCAGCCCCCGAGCCTCCCAGCAGACCCGCCGAATTCGTCGCCCCGAAAATCGTGGCAATCGTGTCGTCCGGCACAATGATGTACTGGTCACCCGCGGCCACCCCGGCGATCGCTGTCGTCGTCGTCACTGAATTCGCAGTCGCCGCACTGATGCGGACTCTCGCACCAAGGCCAGCTCCGCTCACCAGCTGAATCGAATGCGGAGCCGCCACGAGGCCGGTCAGCGCGGCGTCCGACAGCGTCAGGGTAGCCCCAGCCACCGCAGACACCGTCCCGGTGCTGACCACCCGGTCAACCATCGGCAGCGCCACGAGGGAGATCTGATTGGCGGGAAGCGTCACCCGCAGCAGACCTGCGGAACGACTGACCGGAAGATTGCTGTTCGATTGCGCGGATACCCCGACCGGTATCATGAGGGCCGCGGCCACAATGAGAAGGTTTGCTTTAGCCATAAACTGAGGTTTCGGATTGCTGTTGGATTTTCGTTTCCGGCATCTGCGAGCGATGTTTACCGGCGTCACCAGTAGAGAACCCACGCCCGTTTCTGGAAAGCTTCCCATGGCAACGTTTTCGTTGCAGACCTTCCCTGCAGCGTCGGTCTCATTCACCCTGACAAGGCCCAACCGCCTCACTGGCCAGCAGCCGCCTGCTCAATCCTCAGATACCGCTCGAAGGCCGTGGTGGCCTCACCCTGGCGGCCCACCCGCCGCAGCAGTCTCGCATAACTGCGCCAGACCACAGCATTCCGGGGATTCCTCTCAGCCGCCCGGCGCAGCATCTGCACGGCATCATCCCTGCGGCCCGCACGTTCCGCCAACTCAGCCTGCAGCACGGCCGCTGCCCCATCAGCAGGATCAAGTTTGAGACATTCACCGAAGGCGGCCGCCGCTTCCTCATCCCTTCCCTGACGGCTCAGGGCATACCCCAGGAGGCGCAGGGCCCGCGAACTTCCTGACTGCAGCGCAACCGCCCTGCGGGCAGCATCTTCCGCCCGCTGCCACTCTCCTTCCCGGATGAATCCCTCGGCGCTCCCCAGCCATGCGGACGCATTCACTGGGTCCTGCCGGGCTGCTGCCTGATAGACTTCCGCAACTGCCCCGGAGCCGGACTTGCTCCCTCCCCGGCGCTCAGCCTCGGCAAGCTTCGTCCAGTAAACCGATATCTCGGGATCCAATGACGCCGCCCGCCGCTGACAGGCCACCGCATCGCGATGCACACCGAGCGAC
>CAZSDE010000018.1:6582-10015 GCA_964605435.1 uncultured Akkermansia sp. | reverse complement strand
GAAACACCCAGCAAGCTCCACACGGCGGCACTGCGGGGATAGCGCGATGTCAACCTCAGCAGCAAGCGAGCCCCAGCCGTCACCTTCTTCTCAGCCAGCAGACGAAAAGCCTGCTGAAACTCCGGATCTTTGACCGGATCCCCTCCATCAGGAACCACATACCGCCCCAGCGGCACACCAGAACGTCCCTCCAGCGCATCCGCATCGCTTCTCGTCACCACATGCGCATAGCCAACCCACTGGCGCAGCGCCAGCCGATGCGTGACCACACCAGCCACCCGTCCCGCCGTATCCAGCACCGGGGACCCCACCGCCGCAGGCGCATCGGATCCAGTCAATTCCAGACTCCCGCCCCCGGCCACGGTCGGATCCACACGGCATTGCGCATCAGCCAACGTCAGACCCCGCGCGGGATGCAGCGACATCACACGCACGGCCGCCGCCGCCGGAATCGATCCCTTCGCCACCAGCGCCACCGGCGGTCCCTCCATGCCCACCCGGACCACGAGCAAGCCACGCTGCGCATCACCGTAAACCACCGAGGTCACGCGGAAGGCGCGGCCGTCGCCCGTCATGCCGCTCACATAGTCGGGCTTCCCATCTCCACCCAGCAATCCCAGTTCGGTCAGCACAAGCCCGCCCTTCGCAATGAACACTCCGCAGCGCGAAGCTAGTTCCCGGCCCTTCGCGTCCCATGCCCGCAGCGAAACCACAGACGGCGCAAGGGCCACCGCCTGCCGCGCCAATGGCGATTCATCGTCTTCCGGAACATCAAATCCCGGCAGGGGTTCGTCAGGCACAAGATCCCACAGCGACCCATCGGGCTCACCCTCGAGCAGCGCACCGTCGGGCTCCAGCATGCCCGGCCCCATCTCCGCGGCCACCTTCGGCAATTCCACCGGCGGTGCTTCCTGCGCCCTCAGCGGCAGCCCCGGAACGATGCCCGCAAGGAGCCAAACAGCCAGCAGATGATGTCTTCTGATCACTCCTTCCATGTGTCCCGCCGCTCAGCTCAGCCGCAAGCTAAAGCACCCCGGCAGCGTGTGACGATTTTGTTTCTAAACACAACTACCGGATCCGCCATGCCAATTCTATGAACGGAGGATCCCGTTCAACTATCCGTCTATGTTTCTCCGAATCCTCTCTGTCACGACCGCTGCGCTCTGCGGATTATCCCTCGCCGGAGAAGCCAACCTCAAGGAAGCCATCGAAGCGAAAGCCAAGAAGAAGTACGGTCCCTACGTGGGCGTGTTCGGCGGAAGCTCGCAGGCCCAGAGCGTAAACCTCGCACTAACCTACCCGGACGGCCGCACTTTCAATTACCGTTCCGGCGATGACACCGGCAACGCCATCGCTGGCTTCGAAGTCGGCTACCAATGGAAACAGAAGCGCCTCCCCCTCGAACTCGGCCTCGAATTCGAGAGCTTCTTCATGAACAGCGAAATCCGAGGCTCCCTGCCCGGCGAACAACCCCTCGGCGTCGCCACGCTCCCGCCTCCGTTCCCCGGCGCTCCTCCCACCACGGTCGTCGAGCCCTACTTTCCCGCCGCAGACCAGATCCCCGCCGACGGCCTCGTCAGCTTCCAGACCGATCTCAATGCCGTCCTCTTCATGCTCAATGGCAGCATCACACTCGACCTGAAACGCTACCGCGCCCGCCTCGGACCATACCTCAGCCGGGTCCGCCCATACCTCGGCTACGGCATCGGCGGAGCCCAGCTCTGGTTCCGCGAAACCCAGACGGTCACCAAGGACCCCACGAAGTCCGCCAGCGTCAGTGTCTTCGAAATGGACGAATTCGTCTTCGCTCAGCAATTCTTCGCCGGCGTCGAATACAACATCAATGACCGCTTCTCGGTGTACGGCGAATACCGCCGCCTCGACCTCGCAGACTTCGGTCCCGCCAGCGACTACCGCCACGAATCGTGGATGGCCGGCCTGCGCCTCCGCTACTGATCCCACCCTTTCCATAACCCATCCATGACGCGCTTTCTCGCCTTCATTCTCCCGGCTGCCTTCGCGGTCTCCTGCACCACCGTGAGCAGCCGCCCAGTCTCCTTCCCCGATCACCCCGTCACTCTGCGGGTCGCCAACCGCATCATCGACGAAGACAATACGGAACACATCATCCGCTTCCGCAACGCTGGCACTCAGGTGCTCAGCTTCGACTACACCATCGCGGATCAACCTGGCGTGCCTCATGTCGATGCCGCCGGACCCAACAGTGGCTACGTGAAGAATCTCTACCCCGGCGAAGAACGCGAAGTCCCCAACCCATGGAAGAAAATGGGCGTCTTCGTCAGCCTCGGAACAGTGACATACGGTAAGCAATCGGAGGAATCTCTCCAGCAGCCCTACCGCCCGGCCCTCGCCCCTCCCGCTGCCGCCGGCGGCCCCGCCGGTTCCGCTGCCGACCTCTTCGGGACGCCTCCCGCCCCCGCCACTCCGCTTCCGTAATCCGTGAGGCTGGCCACCTGCATCTTCGCTGCCTGCATCTTTGCAGCGGATGCTGCCTCCGGAGCATGGCCACCCCTGCTCAAGAAGAGCAAGGGATCGCCGTGGTCGGGAAACACGGAAGTCGCCGAACGTCTCTACAAGGACGGTATGGCGCGCGCTGCCCGGGGCGATCCGCAGGACGCCCTGGCGAAATTTGAAAAGGTCCGCTCGCTCTGCGCCCGCACTCCCTTCGCCGGTGCCGCCAACTTCCAGACGGGTGCCCTCCTCGAACAAAGCGGAGAATTCTCGTCCGCATGGCTCGCCTACCAGAAAGTCGTCGATGAATACCCGGACAGTGGCCACTTCAGCAATGCGGTCCGGGGACAACTGAGCATCTGCAGCGAACTCATCCGCCGCATGGAACTGGTGGAACGCAGTAAACTGCCGCGCAAATCCCTCCAGCGTCTCACGCGCGATGAAATCCTCGGAATGACGCAGACGTCTCTGGCTAATGCCCGCACCGCCGAAGGATCCGCTGAAGCCAGCTACACCCTCGCCATCGCCCTCCAGCAGTACGGCCGCCTCGAGGAGGCCCGCTCCACCCTGCTCGACCTCGCTGCCCATCAGCCGGAACATCACCTCGCGGACGATGCTTCGTTCCAGGCGGCCATGATCACGGCCAATCATGCCGCCCGCGCGAACGCCACGGACGCGGACCGCGAAAAGGCCATCACAGCCTTCAGCGATTTCCTCACGGTTTATCCGGACAGCGAAAAGTCCCCGGAAGCAGCTCATCGCCTCGCCTCCCTCCGCCGCCAGATGGTCCTCTCGCTCGCAGCCCAGGCTTCCCATTGGGAAAGGCAGGGGAAGGCCGCCGCGGCCACGGTCTGCTACCGCGCCCTCGCCACTTCCTATGGCGACCTCCTCACCGATTTCCCCGACCTCCGCGAGAAGGCCAACGCCGAGGCTCGCCTCGCCGAGGTGGCGGCTCTGGGCG
>CAZSDE010000018.1:0-6572 GCA_964605435.1 uncultured Akkermansia sp. | reverse complement strand
GCATCGCCTGCGGCCGCCACGGAGCAACAGGACCAGCCCGCCAGCCCGGCCAATCCTCTCGATCCCGTGCAGCGGCGCTGACTGACAGGTTCTTTCCGGTCAATCCGAACCCATGTGACAAAATCGTGAGTGACAGGATCGTCACCACGAAGAACCCGCAGAGTAGAGGATCGCGTCTATACATGCATTGACTCTCCCTCCATGCGCCTGCCTTCCCTCCTTTCCCTGCTCCTGATCACCGGGAATCTCGCTGCCCAGAAGCCTGCCCCGGCTCCCAATCCCGCTCCGGCGGCTACCCCTCCTCCTGCCAAACCCGCCACGACCGCGACCCCTGCGGTAAGCTACGAAAGCACCCGCGAAACCCTCCAGAAATGGGCGGAAACGGAGAAGCGCGTCACGGACGAACGCCGCGAATGGGACGAAGGCAAGGCCCTGCTGCGCGGACAGATCGAGCTGGTCAACGGACAGATCCGTGAACTCCAGGAGAAGATCGCCGACGCCAAAAAACGGAAAGAGGAAGCTCTCGCCAAGAAGGAGGAAATGCTCCTCGAAAAGACAAGGATCCGCGAAACCGCCACGGAGGTCAATGCCATGGCCGATGCCCTCGAGAAAGCCGTCCGCGAAGCCGTCGCTCTCGTTCCCGAATCCATCGCGAAGGAAAAGAAACTCGATATCCTCGTCGCTCAACTCGATGCTTCCCAGAAGGCGCGCGAAGAAGCCCTGCGCGACTCCGCAGCCGGCAAGGAAAAAGTCATTCCCATCGCTTCCCGCTACCAGGCGATCGTCGGACTCATCGACCAGGTCAATCAGGCCTACCCTCTCCTCCACAAAGCGGTGGAAACCCGCAAGCTGCCGGACGGCCGCGAAACCAATGTCACGGTCGTCTACGTCGGCCTCGGTCAGGCCTACTTCGTAAACCTTGCCGGAGACTTCGCAGGCACCGGCACTCCCGGCCCGGGCGGCTGGCAATGGACCACCCGCAACGAGATCGCCCGCGACGTCACCCAGATCATCGACGTCCTCGACAAGTCCGGTTCGCCCAAAGTCTTCCCTCTGCCTGCCTCCGTAAAATGAAGCGCTCCCTCCGCCTCCTCATCCTGACCGCCGCGGCCACCACCCTGCCCGCTGCCGTCGCCCCTGCGCAGTCCCCCGCGCGACCGGCCACCCCGCTTCCACCCAAGGTCCCCGCAGTCCTCGCCACGGCGTCCGAATCCGCCAAAGCGGACCTCGACCGCAGCATCGCCCGCCTCAGCTCCCTCCAATCGGAAATCCAGAAGGAAAAGGAACCCCTGAACCGCGAACTCAAGGCCCGCGAGGAAGCCCTGCGCGACATGCAGGACGAATTCGATCCCCTCATGATCGAAGTCAATCAGCTCGAACTCGACATCACCAATCTGCGCGCCGCCAATAAACTCAGCGCCGACGAAAATCAGGTCGTTTCCAATATTCTCGACGAATACGCCCGCGGCTTCGAAGGCCGCCTGCATCCGGCCGAAGTCCAGCGCTACGCCACGGAACTGGACGCGGCCCGCAAGGCCCCGGAAGTCGCTGAAATGCCCCTCCGCGAGAAGTTCTCGCTCCAGATCAATCTCCTCCAGCGCTCGGCGGAACGTCTCAGCGAAATCATCGGCGGCACCCGCTTCGAAGGCCAGGCCGTCAATGCCGCCGGTGTCGTCCAGAAGGGAACCTTCGCCCTCGTCGGCCCAGTCGCCGTCTTCTCCACCCCGGACGGCAGCACCGCCGGATTCGCCATGGGCCAGACCGGCTCCACCAACCCAGTCATCCGCACCCTCGACCCCACCATGACTCCCGGCATCCAGCAACTCGCCACCACGGGCACGGGTATCCTCCCGCTCGATCCCTCCCTCGGCACGGCCATTCAGCAGTTCGTCAAGAAACACAGCCTGGCGGATACCTTCATCGCCGGCGGCCCGATCATGTGGCCTCTGCTCTTTGTTTCCATCCTTGTGGCTTCCGTGGCCCTGCAGCGCTTCTGGTTCATTCTCCGCGAGAAGACGCGCCGACGCCCGAAGGATGTCGCCCGCGTCCTCGAAGCCTGCGAGAACAGCGATTTCGACACTGCCTCGAAAATCGGCAATGGCAGCCCCGACTATGTGGCCCGCGCCCTCGGCTACGCCCTCGACCATGCCGACACTTCCATCAGCGATGCCCTCTCGCTCTCCGCTTCCAAGGAAATCAAGCGCATGAAGTGGGGCTTCATGATCCTCGACACGGGGATCACCATCGCTCCGCTCCTCGGTCTGCTCGGTACGGTCACCGGGATGATGCACACGTTCTCCATGGTCACAGGCGACCTCTCGGCTGGCGGTGCCATCACCGGCGGTATCGCGGAAGCGCTCATCGCCACCGCCTTCGGTCTCCTCATCGCCATGGCCGGCCTCATCCCCTTCAACTACCTCAATAAGATGGTCGAAGACGCGGAACACGAACTCGAAACGGCCGCCACCCGACTCGAACTCATCGTCCAGCGCAACGGAGACAAGCTCCTCAAGGCCCGCGCCCGCAGCATCATCTCCGCGGAAACTCATGAACTCGCTTCCGGTCAGGAAGCGGCCGCCTGATTCACCCGATGAAATTCGCGAAGAAGGCCAAAAAGGTCGCCAAAATCGAGATCATTCCGCTCATCGATATTGTCTTCTTTCTGCTCGCGACCATGACGCTCATGGCGCTCTCCATGTCGAAGAACGAGGGCATGAAGGTGAAGGTTCCCGCTGCCTCGGCAGCCGCTCCCGCAGAAAAGAAGAAGGCCACCGCCACGGTCACAGTCATGGCCAATGGCGAAATGTTCTTCAACAAGGAGAAGGTCGCGGCTCCGCAGCTCAGCGTCAAACTCAATGCCCTCAAGGCGGAATCAAAGGACTGCCAGGTGATGGTCAATGGCGATGGCGACGCCAGCTGGACCCAGATGGTCAAGGCAGTCGATGAAATCAAGAAGCTCGGCATCAGCAATGTCGGTCTGTCCGTGGAACGCAAGTAACCTCAGCCTCATCCTTCCCATGGCCTTCCTCATCCGCAGCAAACCCGCCGCCGTCCCGCCAGACGCGGATTACCGCACCCGCCGCGCCGCTGACCGTCCCGAGAAAAGCCCCCGGCTCTTCCTCGCTCTCGTAATCGGCGTGGGAGCCCACCTCGTGCTCTTCCTGTTCGGTGGCATGCTCGTACCCAAACACGCCGCCCCGGAAGGCCCCAAAAAGGTGGTCGTGGAAAATGTCCAGCTGGAGGAACCAAAACAGGAAAACAAACCGGAACCACAGGCGGAGGACGAACCTCCCCCACCCAGCGAAACGGAGGAACAGGTCGCTTCCCTCAGCCAGGCCGCCTCGGCCCAGGACGCCGCCCCGGCCATGGCAAACCTCAGCCTTTCTGACCTCAGCTCGGCCCTCGGTGGTTCCGCAGGCGATGGCATGGGAGCCTCCGCCGCTGGCCTCGGCGGCGTCGGCTTCGCCGGTGGCACGGGCCTCCCCGGCGGATCTCTCGCTTCGTCGGGATCCATGATCTCTTCCTCGGACCTCGACAATAAACCCACCGTGACCACACGGGTCAATCCCAAGCCCGTCAAAGGCGTCGCCGGCAAGGTCAAGCTCCTCCTCATCGTCGGACCGGACGGTGCCGTCGCCGAAGTCCGCCCAGTCGAATCGGATCACCCGGAACTCCTCCGCAACTGCATGAGCGCGGTCCGCCAGTGGCGCTTCAAGCCAGGCGTGCGCGATGGCAAACCAGTCGCCTTCAAAATGCAGCAACCCTTCTCGTTCCAGGGCTGACCGCATCCCCTTTCCCATGCGCTCTCTCCTCATCGCCGCCACCCTCGCCGGCTCCGCACTCGTCCCCGCCGCCCGCGCGCAGACCATCGCTCCCGCCTACCCTCTCGACGTATGGAAGGACCGCGAATTCGTCTCCCGCTTCCTCGGCAATTATGGCCAGGTCAGCGAAGCAGAACCCAAGATCACCGACGAGGAACGCACGGTCCTCACGCAGTTCCAGGAATTGATGGCCGCCGGCAAAAAGGATGAAGCCGCCATGGCCATCAAGAACGCCATCAAACCAGATGGCTCTGGATCGGGTATCCTCGACTTCACTTTCGCTCAGGTCGCCGTGGAACGGAATGCCCTCCCAGCCGCCGCCACCTACTACAAGTCGGCCATCCTCAAATACCGCGACTTCCGCCGCGCATGGCGCGCCCTCGGCTACGTGCTGCACCAGACCCAGGATTACCCGGGGGCCATCAAGGCGCTCTCCACTGCCATCCGGCTCGGCGACACGGACCCGGTCAGCTACGGGCTCTACGGCCACGCGCTGCTCTCGGGAAAGAAACCCGTGGCCGCCGAACAGGCCTTCCGCATGGCCCTCATGTTCGAACCGGACAAGAATGACTGGCGCACGGGCCTCATCGGTGCCCTCGTCGAACAATCGAAATACACGGAAGTCGTCGCCCTCTACGACGAAATGATCCGCGACCAACCGGACAATACGGACTTCGTGCAGCGTCAGGCCATGGTCCTCGTCACCATGGACCAAACCGCCCGGGCCACCGAAAACCTCGAAATCCTCGCCCGCGCCGGAAAACTCAAAGGCAAGGACCTCCGCCTCCTCGGCGACGTCTACATGCGCGGTCAGCAGCCAGCCCTCGCCTTCCACGCATGGAAACGTGCCCTCGAAACCGAGGAAACCCGCGACATCGCCACGGCCCTCCGCGAAGCCGAACTCCTCTCGGCCGCCGACGCCCGCATCGAGTCCCGCGACCTCATCAGCACCATCCGATCGCTCGGCGGCAACAACCTCGACGCCCCCCAAAAGGAACAACTCCTCAAACTCGAATCCCGCATGGCCCTCGCCGAAGGCCGCAACGACGAAGCCGCCCGCATCATGGAGCAAATCGTCGATGCCAACCCGCTCGACGGCCAGGCCCTCATGCTCCTCGGCGACCACTACCTCGCCTCCGGCGTCCGCGAAAAAGCCTCTTCCTTCTTCGAACGCGCCAGCAAACTCTCGGACAAGGACATGCAATCAAAGGCCCTCCAGCGACTCGGCCGACTCCTCCTCGAAGAAGAAAAATTCCCAGAAGCCCTCCTCCGCTTCAAAGCCGCCAACTCCGCCAAACCCTCCGCCCAACTCCAGAAATACATCGTCGACCTCGAAAAACACCTCCAGCGAAAGGGGAAATAAGAGGTGCCAACGCGAGGCCCTCGCAGCACATGAGCGGATCCAGGAGTTCTGCCGCGATGAGGGAATCCCGGCGAAGGCACCGTGAGTAAACTTATGTCAGCCGCCGTCGGATGGCCCTGTGCCAAGGAAGCGATTGAGCGCGGCGGCAATCAGTTCCCTGCGCCGAACAAGGAAGGCTTTGTATTGCTCCCTGCTCAGCAGAGCGGAATCGGTCGGAATGCACTGGGAAACGAAGGCCTGCGCCCCGCACTTCTCCACAAGAGGCGGCAGATAGACCGCTGGTTCCTTGTCGCTGATGGAACGATTGGTCTTCCCGCCAATGAATGCCAGATTGGCGATGTCGTCCGCCTCTCTGGTGGTCACGGCACCCTTGAGCACTGCCTTTGGAAAGACATGGTGGAACTGGAGCCGATGCTGACTGCCGCTGTGGTCGAGTGAAATGACCAGCTTTGACCGCCAGTCGGTGGCCCCGGACGCCCGGAACGCAAGGAACATGGTCTTGAAGAGGGCACTCCGCTGATTGCGTCCCTCCAGTTCTGCCGGGACAATATCCAGCCGCCCAACCTGCTGACGCAGTTTCTCGAGCAGTTCGGCGGCCCCTCCTTCACGGATGCTCGCAAGGTCCTGATCAAGGATCGTCTCACTCGACCCCCGCGAATACCTTCCCTTGGCATTCGCCAGCAGAATCCATTGACGCAATTGCTGTCCTTCCTCGGGATCGAGATGGTACTTCCTGCGATGACCGTAAATCGCCACGGTGATCAGCATGAAGGGGGATGAAAGCAGGGCCGGACTGTCGATCCCGGCATTGCTCTTCATGAAATTGATGGCGAACTCCATGCCCTCAAGACATTCCTGCCACGCCGGCTTGAGCTTCTCCACGTCAAGGTTCGCCACTCTGAGAAAACGGGACTGCCCCGTCGCAAAGGCAACCAGATTCCGCAAATGCAGTCCCAGATCGAGATCAAATCCACCCGCGGCACACTGCCGCTGAAATGACTCGAACACGGAAAGCGAGTTCTTCCAGCGGGCCGTAATCTGGGCGAGGGCCAGATCGGAACTCCGCAGCTTCGCCCCGAGCGAATTCACCCTGACGAGAATCGCGGGAACCGCATTGTAGTCGAGCGACCGCTCGAGCACATCGAGCCGGTAGGTATACTTACGGATGGCACGCAGACGCGCCAGACGCTGCGAATACCGTTCATATCGAGGGTCATCGAATCCTGTGATGCCGGCTGCCTTCAGGAACGAAGTATCGCTGTCGCTCTGAAAAACATCGGAAACCTTCACCCAGTGCGGTAACTGCTGCAGCTTTTTTGTCGCCACCACAAACGCCATCCGATTGAAACGCTGCATCATTTCATCATCCGAGGAATCAGCCTCCGCCT
>CAZSDE010000017.1:0-19626 GCA_964605435.1 uncultured Akkermansia sp. | reverse complement strand
TCGTGGCTCCGCCGGGAGAGACGACGGTCAGTCCGCAGCCAGTGGCGATGCTGCGCGGGGCACCGCATGCGGAACTGGCGACGCGCTTCATTGAGTATCTGCTGACGCTGGAAGCGCAGCGGCTGTGGGGCTGGAAGGCGGGCGTTCCGGGTGGTCCCGAGAAGATGGCGCTGCGCAACATGCCGATCCGGAAGGATTACTATGTGGAAGCGAACCTGAAGGAGGCGGCCGATCCCGCGCTGCGGCCGCTCGAGGATGGGATTGCCTTTCAGTATGATCCGCGGCTGACCGCCGATCTTTTCAGCACCATCCGGGTGATCATCCGCGCGATGTGCATTGATCCGCATCATGAACTGCGGGAGGCGTGGGCCATGCTGGCCGACCGGGGGTTTCCGGCGGAGGCGACCGCCCGGTTTGGAAATCTCGAGGCTGTCAATTATACGGCAGCGGCTGGGATTGCCGCGAAGCTGAAGAGCCGGGATCCGGTGATGGCGGCGACGGTGGCGAGGGATCTTTCCGTGGTGTTCCGCGGAAACTACCGCAAGGCCATGGAACTCGCGGCAGCCGGCCGGTGACGGCTGTCCGGGAGCAGTTATGCGGTTCCGCTGTTCATGACGCTTGCCGTGTCAGGGTGATTCCGCCATAACCGATGCCATCCGGAGCGGGCGGTGCCCCGACTGGTCTTCCCCTGATTATCTTTGTTGCTGCCATGCGTGTGTGTTTTCTGACTGCGGCTGTCGTGATGCTGTCTCTGCGGCTGGTGATGGCGGGACCGGACATGGCGGCGACGGTGCCGGCTGACGGCGCGGTGGTATCCGCACTGACGAGCCTGCGGGTTACCTTCAGCGAGCCCGTGACGGGGGTGAATGCGACTGATCTGGGGGTGAATGGGAATCCGGCAGCCGGGGTGACGGGCAGCGGGGCCGGGCCGTATGTGTTCACCTTTCCGCAGCCGCCAGCGGGGACTGTTTCCTTTTCGTGGGATGTCGATCAAAGCATTGCGGGGCTTGGCACCGGGGAGTTTGTGCCCGTTGGAAGCATCACGGTGACTCTGACTGACAGCCTGCCTCCGCAGCTGGCGAAACTGGCGACGTCGGTGCCCGGTCAGGAAATGGATGATGTGCAGCCGTCGCCGGGTTCGGCTGCCGGAACGATCCGTCAGGCTGTGGTGAATTTCTCCGAGGAAGTTTCCGGGGTCGATGCGGCGGATCTGCTGGTGAACGGGGTGGCCGCGGCGGTGGTCACCGGAAACGCAGCCGGGCCATATGTTTTCCAGTTCGATGCGGTCGCGGAAGGAGTAGTGCAGTTCAGCTGGGCGGCCAGCCATGGCATCGCGGATGCGGCCGGCAATCTTTTCGCGGGTACCGGCTGGAGTGCGGTGCGCGCGGCGACTGCCGGGCAGGTGGTGATTTCCGAGTTTCTCGCGGCCAATGCCGGCACGCGCGTCATGGCGGGAGCCGACCCTGATGGCGTGCGGGATGAAAACTGGGATCTGTCTCCGTGGGTCGAGCTGTACAATGCGGGCACTGGGTCAGTCAGTCTGCGGGGCTGGAGTCTCACCGACAGCACGGATGAGCCGAGGCAATGGGTGCTGCCTGACCGGACGCTGGCGGGCGGCGAGCGTCTGCTGGTGTGGGTTTCCGGGAAGGACCGCAAGCCGGCGGCGGGGCATCTTCACGCGAATTTCGGACTGAAGGCGTCTGGCGGGAGTCTGGCGCTTTATGCGCCCGATTGTCCGGCGACTGCTCCCGCTTCCGCGTGGCTGAACTACCCTGAGCAGCGCTATGATTACAGTTACGGGGTGAGTGAACCCGGTGGCGAAGTTCGTTATTTTTCTCCGCCGACGGCGACGCAGGGACTTTACACCCTGCCGTCGTCCGACATCGGCAGTCCGCCGGGAACGGTGCCGCCCGTGCCATTGGGGAGGGCCAATGGGACGAGCAGTCTGGCAGGGGTGATGCCGGAACCGGAGGTCAGTGTGCCACGGGGTTTCTACGACGGGCCGTTCCGGGTGGTGCTGAGCTGCCGCGAGCCCGGGGCCGTGATCCGCTACACGCGTGACGGGAGTGTCCCGGTGGCCACGAGCGCAGGATATACTGGACCTCTGGAAATCGCGGCGACGACCGTGCTGCGGATGGTGGCTTTCGGGGAAGGCAAGGTTCCGAGCCGGACGGTCACGCATACCTATCTGTTTGCCTCCTCGGTCGTGGATCAGCCGTCGCCGCCGTACGACCATCCCGCTGTGAGCACGGACAATGCGAATCCGCAGCCGCCGGCTCCAGGAGGGGCGAAGCTACCGGTGGCGTGGGGCACGAATGCGACCTTCACGGCAGCGCAGACCCTGCCCGGGGCCAACAATCTGACAGCTGGGCAGATTCCGGCCGACTACGGCATGGATCCCAAGGTTCACGCCGATCCGCAGCGCTATGATGACAGTGGCAGAGTGAGTGCCGAGGGCTCGACGAACCGTGAACGCATCGAGCGTTGTCTGCGGACACTGCCTGCGCTGTCGCTGGTCATGAAGGGTGCGGACATGTTCGGAGCCTATCCGAATGGCACGGTACCCGCGGGAACGGTGGATCCGCTCTATCCGAATTCGGCGGCCTCGATCAAGCGCGACATGACCAAGCCATGTTCGCTGGAGATGATGCAGGCGGATGGGACGACGGTATTTGTGATTGAAGCTGGCATTGATCTGCATGGGAACGCCAGCCGGGATCCCTTCAAGAATCCCAAGCATGGATTCGTGATCCGTTTCCGGGGCCGCTATGGGGCCGGAAAGCTGGAAGCGCCATTGTTTCCGGATTCGCCTGTGCGCGAGTGGGACAAGCTGATTCTGCGGGGTGACTTCGGCGGCAGCTGGCTGCACCAGAACGGGGTCGATGCGCTCACGGTGTCAGCCGACACTTCGCAGCGTCCACGTGGCATCCGCATCCGGGAAGCCTTCAGCAAGGAATCGTTCCGGGACATGGGAGGGGCAGCCAGTCACCACCGCTTCTGCAATCTCTTCATCAATGGCGTCTGCTGGGGTTCCTATGAACTCATGGAAGACGAGGCCGAGGATTTCGGAGCCAGTTATTTCGGAGGAGAGAAGGATGACTTTGATGTGGTCGATCAGGGGAAACTGAAGAGCGGCAACTGGCAGCGGTGGTCCGCCATGAAGTCGCTGCTCGGCTGGACGGGTGGAACCGCCACCAGCGACCGCCCCACCCCCCCCTCGGTCGCCGTCTTCCAGAGTGCCTTCACCAATGCGCAGTATGAACAGCTGCGCGGCTTCCTCGATCTGCCGTGGTTTCAGGACTACATGATCTGGCATCATTTTGCCGGACACCGCGACTGGGCCACGGGAGCCAGCGATGCGGCACCGTACATGAAGAACGTGTATTTTCTGAGGCCGCGGAAGGGAACGTTCCGGACCATGCCGTGGGACATGGAGAACCTTCTCTGGCATCAGGACGAGGACCGGGTCACCGGCATGACCAGTTTTGGGTCGGGGGCACCCTCGCTGCTGCCACCTGCGGCGATCCATCCGAGAGCGGTCATGAATCCGGAATACCGTCTGGAATTTGCGGACCGGGTCTGGCGGCATCTGATCCGGCCGGGGGGAGCGCTCACGCCGTCAGCCAATCTGGCACGACTGGACAAATGGATGGCGGTGGTCGGGCCCGATGCGATCTGTCTGGAATCGGCGCGCTGGGGTGACTACCGCTACAAGGTGCATCCCTACACCACGGGAACGGTGAATCAGGTGTACACATGGAACGGCAGCTGGTTCGAGGGCGGGGGGCCGCGTTACAATACCGGGCGGACTGCGGCGACCCTCGGGACATGGAATCAGGGCATGGCCAATGCCTGGTGGGACGAGATCCGCAGGCTGCGGACTGCGTATTTTCCGGTGCGGTCGGCGAATGTGGTCAACCAGTTCCGCACGAACGGGCTGTATCCGCTGCTGGGGGCACCGGAGCTGCGGGATGAGCGGACGGGCAACCTGCTTGCCGATGGAGTGGTGGCTGCGGGAACGCAGGTCCGCCTTGTGAATCCGGCGGATGCGTCCGGGGCGTTCGCCACGGAGATCTGGTACACGCTGGACGGGACCGACCCACGGCCGCCGTACGATCAGACCGGTGCTCCGCGTGGCTCGGCGCAGCGGTATGAGAAGCCGATTACGGTCGATGCGGGAGTCATCATCCGGGCGCGGCGGGCCGTGCGGGTGGATGCGGCGGGTGGGGATGCGGCGCAGGCGAAGGCACCGGTGCGGGTGGCCTCGCCTTCGCTGCAGGTGACTGTCACGTACAATGCGGTGGGTGGAGCGAGCGGTCGCGGGCAGATTACGGCGGCCCCGCGGACCGTGGATGGCGTGGCCCTTGTGGAGGGCGACCGGGTGCTTCTGAAGAATCAGAGTGTGGGATCGCAGAATGGCATCTGGGTGGTCACGGTGCTGGGCAGTGGCTCCAATGGCCAGTGGGACCGGGCTGCGGATTGGGATCAGGATGGCGAAGTGCCGCCCGGCACATGGGTGCGGGTGATTTCCGGGAATCAGAACCAGGGCACGGTTTGGCGGGTCACGAACACGGCAGCGGTAACGGTTGGCGGAAGCACTGGCACGTCCGTGGGATTTGCCGTCTTCACGCCGTGGAGTGCCCTCATGGAGCATCGGCTGACGGTTGGAGCGCCCCTTCCGTCCGTGGCCATTTCCGAGATTCACTACAATCCTCCGGCCAATCAGGGCGGGAGCGCGTCGGAGTTCCTTGAATTTGTCAATCACGGTCGGCTGCCCGTCGATATGAGTGGGTGGTGGATGGAGGGAGTGGATTTTGTGTTTCCGGCGGGTCTGGTGCTGGCTCCCGGGCAGCGGGTGGTGATTGTGAGCAATGACAATCCGGTGATTTTTGCCTCGCAGTATCCCGGAGTGGAGCCGCTGGGATATTTCGGGGGGAATCTGAGCAATGGAGGAGAACGGCTGACGCTTTTCGATGCGGCCGGCCGGGTGGTGTACTCGGTGGAATACGATGATGACCTGCCTTGGCCGGTGGCGGCGGATAACCGGGGCAGTTCTCTCGAGATAGTGGATCCTGCGGGTGACGGTCAGGCAGCCGGCAACTGGAAGGCGAGTCCGGTCCGTGGAGGAACCCCGGGATCTGGCGGGACGCCGTCGCTGTTCGCCCTGCGGATCAGTGAATTCCATGCGGCCTCCGGTCAGGGGATTTTCCAGGGTCAGCCCATGCGGGACTTTGTGGAAGTGATCAATGCGGGTGGGGTGCCCATTGAACTGGCGGGCTGGACCGTGAATGGGGTGGCGCCGGGTGGTGGGTTGCTGGCTTCGGGGGCCCGTCTGGTGGTGGATGTTCCGCTGGAGCGGTCGCAGGGAGAAGTGGTTCTGGCGCTGGGGGGGATGACCACGGAAAGCGTGCGCTATGGTCCGCAGTCTGCGGGTCTATCGTTCTACCGGGATGCGGAATCATGGAGAGTAGGCGAGCCGTCGCCGGGTGGCGTCAGCACGGCGCTGCCGCTGGCATTTCCGGCCGCCGCACTGCGTTTCAGTGAAGTGCTGGCGGATCCGGTGCCCGGGGAAGACGATTGGCTGGAACTGCGCAATGAGGGGGCCTTGCCGGTTGTGCTGACTGGGTTGACCTTTGGTGCAGGCGAGGCTGCCATGCGGGTGGTGGTGCCGGCGGTGATCGGTGCGGGCGAATATGTGACGCTGCGCTGCGATGCGGGCAGCCGCCGCGGGGATGCGCTCAATCTGAATCTTCCGGCGGCGGGGGGCAGTCTCTGGTGGCGCGACGCTGAGTGGCAGCTGGGAGATAGCATTGTGTATGGCAGGCAGGAGGAAGGCGTGACGAGCGGGCGACTGGGGGGACAGGGCGCGTGGGTGCGATTGGATTATCCGAGTCCGGGACTCCCCAACGAGGCTCTGCCGCCCGTGCGGCCCCGCTTCAGCGAAGTCCTCGTGATCAACCGGAATGGCGACAATACGCCGTGGGCGACCCGCGATGCGTGGGTGGAACTGGTGAATCCGGCGGGTCAGGCAGCAGATCTGGGCGGCTGGAAGATCCGCAGTGTCGTGGTGACTGGCGGAAGTGTGGATTACGCGGTTCCTGCGGGCACGGTGCTGGCCGCGGGTGGCTTCCTTCCCATCTGGAGCCGGACGCTCGGGATGCCATTCGATGCCGAAGTGTACAATCATCACGGATTGGAACTCATCCGTCCGGACGGACAGATCATGGACCGGGTCACATGGGGACGGCAGTTGCCGGACCAGTCGATCGGGCGGCAGGCCGATGGGGCGTGGGCCCTGCTGCGCGCGCCGAGCCGCGGGCGGGAGAATGCCGGGAAGATGTCCACGGGGTCGTCCGGAGTTCTGCGGCTCAACGAATGGCAGGGGGCGGCGGGAGGCGCAGGGCCGCGCGGTGAATTCATCGAGGTCTTCAATCCTCATGCGGATCCGGTTGATGCAGGAGGGTTGTGGCTGGGCGATGGACCGGGCGAAGCCGGCAGGTTCCGGCATCGGCTGCCTGCACTCAGTTTTGTGGAGCCGCGGGGTCATCTCCTGCTGCGGCCGGCTGGCCAGCTGAGCACGGAATTTCCCGGCGGCGTGCCAGCGTGGCCCGTGACCTATGGATTCGGGCTTTCCCCGGCAGGGCATACCCTGACGCTGTCCCTTGCCGACGGAGGAAGGGCTTTGGTCGATGCGGTTTCATTCGGTCCTCCGCCGGTGATGCCGCAGAGCGGCGGGAGGGTGAGCGACGGCGCGGAAACGATGGGCGAACTGGTGGCGAGTCCCGGCTGGCCGAATGGGGGCGGGCCAGCTCCGTATTTCCATGCCCAGCCTGAAGATGTGGTGGTGGCGCTGGGGGAACCATGGCGGCTGCAGGCTTCCGTGGCGCTGGCGGACTCGGCATTCTGGACAAGGAATGGTCAGGTGCTGCCCGATGCTGTGCCGGCGGGAGCAAAGGAACTGGTTCTCGAGCGTCCCGCGGCGGCGATGACGGACGACGGGATCCATGTGGTGACCGCCGTGAATGCGGCGGGCACGACCGTGAGCCGTTCCGCACGGGTGACGGTGCTGTACAACTACAGCCGCTGGGCGTCGGCGTTCGGGGTTGGTGCGGCGGGAAGCGATGATGACCGCGATGGGATTGCGAACGGCATGGAGTTTCTAGCGGGGACCGATCCGAACGTTCCCGAATCGGCGGCCGGGCAGGCAGCGCTGCAGGTGATCCCGGGGATCATGGGCGTGGAATTCACCATGGAATTCGTGAAGAACCGACGGGCCTCGTACACGATGCTCAGTGGCGAGCGCAGCAGCAGACTGAGTGGCTGGGTGCTCACGGACGCCGTCGGCATGGATGTCATCGCTGCGGACCCGGATGGACGGGATCGCCTGCGCCTGCGCTTTGCCATGCCCGCAGGGGAAGAGTCTTCCTTCTGGAGACTGCGGTTGGTTCCGTAATCCGGAAGCGTGCCTTCAGTACGAGGCCGCGGCGTTGCGCAGCCCGGCGGGTTTCAGGGAACGACGAGTGTCTGTTCCCGGTCCGGTCCGACGCCGATGAGGGAGACTGGCAGTTCTGTCAGTTCGCTGAGGCGGTCGAGGTAGGCACGGGCGAGTTTCGGCAGGTCACCGATGCTGCGGGCGGCGGTGATGTCGCAGTTCCAGCCGGGCAGAGTTTCGTAGACAGCCTTGCAGCGGGCCATTTCCTCGACCGTGGCCGGGGGGACGCTGATCCGTTCGCCGTCGAGTTCGTAGGCCGTGCAGACATGGATTTCCGAAACGCCGTCGAGGCCGTCGAGATTGGTGACGGCGAGGTCGTCGAGTCCGTTGATGATGCCGGCGTAGCGGACCATGACGGTGTCGAGCCAGCCGCAGCGGCGAGGGCGGCCGGTGGTGGCTCCGAATTCGCGTCCCATATTATGGAGGCGGTCGCCGAGCGCATCGTTCTCAGTGACAAATGGTCCGCTGCCGACCCGGGTCGTGTAGGCTTTGCAGACACCGACCACTCGGTCGATTTTCCGCAGGGCGGCACCGGTTCCGGTGATGGCTCCGCCTGCGGTGGTATTGCTGCTGGTGACGAAGGGATACGTCCCGTGGTCGATATCGAGATAGGTACCCTGCGCTCCCTCGAAGAGCACGCTTTTGCCGCCTTTGACCGCTTCGTGAATGATGACCGAGGTATTGGTGCGGAAGGGGGTCAGGCGGGCTGCCGCCGTGAGGATTTCTTCTGTGACTTGCGCGGCGTCCATGGGCGCGAGGCCTACGGCTGCGAAGAGCGCATTGCATTCGGCGACCCGTTCCGCGACGCGTTCATGGAAAACGGGGGTGTCTGCGATGTCGATGAAGCGGAAGCCGCGGCGTTCGATCTTGTCCGCGTAGGCCGGGCCGATGCCGCGACCGGTGGTGCCGATGCGGCGGGCGGCGAGCAGGATTTCGCGGCGTTGATCGAGTCCGCGGTGGTAGGGCATGACGATGTGGGCGCGGTCGCTGATGAACAGGTTGGCCTCCGAGATGGCGACGCCCTGGCCACGGAGCTTGTCGATTTCGCTGTTCAGGCCAACGGGGTCCATGACCACGCCATTGCCGATGACGCAGGCCTTGTCCTTCCAGAGGATGCCGCTGGGAATGAGGTGGAGCACGTACTTCGTGCCGGCATGGATCACGGTGTGTCCGGCATTGTTGCCTCCCGCGCCGCGCGCGACGACGTCTGCGGATTCCGTGAGGAAATCGACGATTTTGCCTTTGCCTTCGTCGCCCCACTGGGCGCCGGTCACAATCACATTAGCCATGATGCTTCAGGGGAAAAAGAAATGCCGGAACGGGTTCGCCGGTCCGGCGGAAAGGAGGTAACGGGGGGAAGACCGTGACGGGTGGCGTCAGCTTTCCGTTCCTCCGGGAGGATACTCGGGATGGATCAGAGGGAAGCGAAGGCGAGCGCTGCGGCACCTAGGCACAGCAGGCAGCCGAGGATACCGATGGCGAGAAGAGTGGAACCGGCAGGATCTTTCTTCCGGCCCTTCTTCTTGAACGGAGCGTCATTCGTGAAGCCCGTGGGGGCTGCACCCGAGTCGAGGAGTTGTGTGTCGCTGCTCACGTTGGCGAGGTATGCGTGCCGATGGCCTGCCTGTAAAGCGGTTTTTCCGGGGCTGCGGTGGTCGGGCTGGTGGGGACGCAATCGCGTAGGGTACGGCAGGCCGGGGCGACGGCAGATTGGCAGCATGCGACTGATTGCTCTGGTATTCCTTGTGCTTGGCCTTGGTTCCGTGGTCCGGCGGGTGGAGGCGGCTGATGTCATCCGGCCGAATGTGCTGCTGATCTGCGTGGACGATCTGAAGCCCGTGCTGGGCTGCTATGGAAATGGGTTGGTGAAATCGCCGAATATTGACCGACTGGCGGCTCGCGGGGTGGTCTTTGAGCGGGCGTACACGAATCAGGCGGTCTGTTCGCCGTCGCGGAACGCGCTCATGACGGGAATCCGGCCGGGACGGCTGGGAATTTATGATCTGGCCACGCATTTCCGGCTGGCGGTGCCGGATGCGGTGACGCTGCCGCAGCATTTCATGGGACAGGGCTGGCGGGCCGAGGCGCTCGGCAAGATTCTTCATGCCGGCAATGGCAACCGGGAGGATCCGGGTTCGTGGAGTGTTCCCTTGTTCAAGGGCGACGCTGAAATGTACGCGCTGGAGGCGAGCCGGGTGGCCGACAAGACCGGCAAGCCGGCGGGACCGTACGGCAGACTCCCGAAGAATGCGCCCCGCGGGGCGGCGTGGGAAGCGGCGGATGTACCTGACCATGCCTATCGGGACGGGCAACTGGCGGACGAAGCGGTGGCCCGGCTGAAGGCGGCGGCGGCGAAGCCGGACAAGCCATTCTTTCTGGCGGTGGGATTTCTGAAGCCGCATCTGCCGTTCTGTGCGCCGCAGAAGTACTGGGATCTGTACGACCGGGCGGCGTTTCCGGTGGCGGCTTTGCAGTCGTTGCCTGCCGGGGCTCCGGAATTTGCGGGTCACCCGAGCGGGGAACTGCGGCGGTACTCGGCCATTCCGGATGAGGGGGAATTTTCCGCCGATCTGCAGCGGACGCTGATTCATGGGTACCACGCCTGCGTCAGCTACACGGATGCCATGATCGGAAAGGTGCTCGATGCCCTTGATGCGCTTGAGCTGACCCGGAACACCGTGGTGGTGCTCTGGGGCGATCATGGCTGGCACCTGGGCGACCACGGACTGTGGTGCAAGCACAGCAATTACGAACAGGCAGCGCGGATTCCCTTCATGATGGCAGGACCCGGCATTGCGCAGGGACGAGCGGCGGGCCTCGTGGAAACCGTGGACCTGTACCCGACCCTTGCGGAACTGGCGGGCTTGCCGGCGCGGGCCGGTCTCGATGGCAGAAGTCTGGTGCCGCAGCTGCGGGATCCGGCGGCTCCCGGCGCGCCGCATGTCCTGCATTGCTACCCCCGGAGCGGTGGACTCATCGGCCGCGCTTTGCGCACGCCCACGCAGCGTCTCGTCGAATGGAAGGTTCCCGGGGCGGTGGCCGATTCCGCAGTCGTGGAACTCTACGACTACGGGAAAGATCCGGGGGAAGAGAAGAATCTGGCGGCCTCGTCCCCGGAAACCGTGGCGGCCCTGCGGGCTATCCTGCGCGATCATTACCCGGAAGCCAAACCTCAGATCAAGGCTGCCGCGGCCCGTTCCGGCGGGCGGAAAGCCGACGACGAATGAGTCCGGGCCTTCTCCTGCCGCCCGCCAATTTCCGCGAAAAAGATTCGCAGGGCGGCATCGCTTCATTATAGGTGCGCCCCGGAAGCGGACGGGAAAGGAGACGGACCTCCGGAAACGCCTGCTGCTATTTCCATCTGATAGAACCATGAAAACGACAACCATCCTCATTGCTCTTGCCCTCGCTGGACCTGTGGCCGCGGAAGCCCCAGACTTTGCCAAGGACATTGCTCCGATTCTCGAAGCGTCCTGCGTGAAGTGCCACAACTCGACGAAGGCCAAGGGAAAGCTCAACATGCAGACGAAGGAAGGCGCTCTCAAAGGGAGCGAAGACGGCAAGCTGTTTGAAGCCGGCAAGGCCGACGACAGTGCGCTCATCAAGGTCCTGCTGCTGCCGGAAGACGACGACGACGCCATGCCTCCCAAGGACAAGGCTCCGCGTCCGACCAAGGAACAGGTCGAGAAACTCAAGGAGTGGATCAATGCCGGGGCCAACTGGCCGGATGGCGTGGAACTGAAGGTTCCTGCCAAGTGAGTCCGGATTCTCCCTGACTCATCATCAATCCGCTGACGATTGCCCGCCGGTTCCTCTGGGACCGGCGGGTTTTGCGTTCCGCTGCGGGTGGGTTGGGGCGGAGGGAAAGCCGTTGCCGGTCATCAGGTGGCGGGCATGGTGGGCGCATCATGAATGAAAGCCGCCGGGAGTATGCCAGCGAAGCCGAAGTGGCGTGGGCCGCGGAGCGGATGACGGCGCTGCGGCGGGTGCTGGAGGAGGTCGTGCTTGGCAAGGAGGAACTGATTGGACTGACGCTCACCGGGATCCTCGCGCGCGGGCACCTGCTGCTGGAGGGCTTGCCGGGATTGGGAAAAACCGAACTGGTGAAGGGGCTTGCGAAGACGCTCGGTCTGGAGACGCGGCGCATTCAGTTCACGCCGGACCTTCTGCCGGGAGACATCACGGGCAATCCCGTGCTGGAGGAAACGCCTGCGGGCCGGGCCTTCGTGTTTCAGCGCGGGCCCGTGTTTGCCAATCTGCTGCTCGCTGACGAGATCAACCGGGCCAGTCCGAAGACGCAGAGTGCTCTGCTCGAAGCGATGCAGGAACGCAGGGTGACCGTGCTGGGAACGACGCATGAGCTGCCCGATCCCTTCATCGTCCTTGCCACGCAGAATCCTGTGGAACTCGAGGGAACTTATCCGCTGCCCGAGGCCCAGATCGACCGGTTTCTCTTCAAGCTCGAGGTCCCCCGCAGCGACGCGGCGACGCTTGAGCGGATTGTGCGCGGGCGGGAATTCGGGGTTGATCCTGAGCCGGCGAGGGTGCTTGCGCCGGGGGAACTGGCGACTCTGCTGGATCTGACGCGGCGGATTTTTCTGCCGGATGCGGTGGCTGGCTACATGGCGCGGTTGGTGGATGCGACGCATCCCGGGCAGTCGGCTGCGGCCACGGGGTTGAAGTTCGGTGCGAGTCCGCGGGCGGCGCTCGGTCTGGCGGCGGCGGCGCGGGCCCGGGCGCTTCTGCACGGGAGGTTGCATGCTGGTTTCGAGGATGTGCGGGCGATTGCTCCGGCGGTGCTCGGGCACAGGCTCATCATGGATTATGAAGCGCGCATTTCCGGGCGGAGGCCCGCGGAGGTGGTGGCTGCCCTGCTGAGCGAAGTGCCGGCGCAGCCTGGCGGGTTGCCATGGACTGTTCAGGAGCGCACGTCGAAGGCATGAAGGCGCGGCGGCATGCGGTGGCGGTTCTGATTTTTGCCTCTGCCGGCGCGGCGGGGGCGCAGGAAACGCATGTATTCTCCATGGATGCGGAGAACCGTCGGCGTGTGGAAGTCACGAGCGTCTTCAGTGTGGCTCCCCCATCGGGTTTTGCGCCGCTGGTGATCTCGGTGGTCAATGATGGTGATGCGGATGCTTCCTTCGGGGTCAGGACCACCAGCCGGGATAGCTGGGGGCCGGGCGAAGTGTCGGCGGTGGTCAAGGTTGCCGGCCTGGCGCGCCGCACGACCGTGACGGAGGTGATGGTGCCGGTATATGTGGCCCCGGTGGATGCGCCTTTCCGGGAGCTGCGGGTCTCGGTGACCGGCTCCGTGAGTCCGTCCTTCGAGATTCCGGTGGGTGGGTTGAGCACGCTGCCGTTCGTCGCGCTGAGCGCAGCGCTTGCGGGTGCTTCGACCGAAGACATCTGCGAGGCGGCGGCCATGCGTTATGCGACTTCCTCGTTTCACTTCGGGAGCCGGCACCCCCGGTTTGCGGCGCGCTGTGAAGCGCGCCAGTTGCCGTCCGACTGGCGGGGGTACTCGGGGGTTGATATCCTTGCGATGACGCTGGGCGAATGGGTCGCGCTGCAGGCTGCGCAGAAATCGGCGATCCGGAAATGGCTGGCGCTGGGCGGAGCACTGGAGCTGCATGCGGAGGACGGATCGTGGGATCCGGCGGGCCTTGAACTCGGACTGGACGGGCATGAGGAAGACCGTGGTTTCCGGGGACTCGGGAGTGTGAGGCTGCGGAAGTGGAACGGCCAGCCCCTCGGGCCGGAAGCAGCGGCGGGCTGGTGGGAGCCCCGCGGAACGCGGGCGAAGCGGGTGGCCCTTGCGGAAGGGATTCCCAGCAGCCGGCTCAGTGAAATCATCGGGGACCGGGGGTCGCCGGAATTGCCGGTGGGCATCATTCTGCTCGCGTTTGGAATCCTCGTGGGTCCGGTGAATCTTTTCTATCTGGCGGGACCGGGACGGCGGCATCGGCTTTTTGTGACGACTCCTCTGATTTCCGTGGCGACGACATTGCTGCTGCTGGGATGGATTCTGCTGCGCGACGGGACCGGCGGCCGGGGGCGGCGCAGTGCGGTGGTTTATCTGGATGCGGCGGCGCGCGAGGCCATGCTGAGTCAGGAACAGATCAGCCGGACCGGACTGCTGCTGGGCTCGGAATTCTCCACGGACCAGCCTGTAGTGACGAACCGGGCGCAGGTGCGGGTGGGATCGGCGGAGTCCGACCGAGGCAGGCCGGATGCCAATTCGCGTTCTGAAGTCCATGTCCTGCTCGAGAACGACCGTGGGCATTTCGGGGATTGGTTTCAGAGCCGTGCCGAGCAGGCGCAATGGGTCGAGGCGGTGCTGCCGACCCGGGGGAAATTGGCGGTGCGTGCGGCTGGGGGTGGATGGGAGGTGGTTTCGTCGCTTGGATTTCCCCTGAAGTCATTGTTCTGGGTGGATGGCGCGGGGCAATGGTGGAAGGCTCCGGGGGACGTGCTGCCGGGCGTTCCGGTGGCATTGCAGGAAGTGCGGCGGGACGACGCGGAGCGGTGGCTTGCGGCGGAAGCGGCTGCGGGTGGCTACAGCCTCAACGGAATTCTGTCGCCGCACCGGAGCGGAGAATTCACTGGGCGCCGGGCATGGCTGCTGGCTTCCGCGGATCAACCGGAGGCAGGTTTTGTCGAAACGCTGGGATCGGTGAAGTGGGAAAGGGACCATGCCATCCTCATGGGACCTCTGGAGCCCGAGCCAACGCCTTCTGCTGCGCCATGAGTACACCAGCCATTGCTGTCGAGGATCTGAAACGGCACTTCGGAACGATTCCGGCAGTCGACGGAGTTTCGTTTGCGATCGGGGCCGGGAGCGTGGTGGGCTTCGTGGGAGCGAATGGGGCCGGCAAGACGACCACCATGCGGATTCTCGCGACCCTTGATTATCCTTCGTCGGGCCGGGCCGCCGTGCTGGGCCATGACGTCGTTCTGTATCCCGGAGAAGTGCGCCGACGGCTGGGCTGGGTGCCCGACAGCTTCGGGACGTACGAAAACATGACGACGCTCGAGTATCTCGATTTCCATGCCCGGGCACTTGGGTTCCGCGGAGCCGACCGGATCGGGCGAATCCGTGAAGTGGTGGAATTCACCGATCTCGGGGCGTTGTCGGAACGGATGATCAGCACGATGTCGAAGGGGCAGGGCCAGCGGCTTTGTCTGGCGCGGGCGCTCATTCACGATCCGGAAGTTCTCATCATGGACGAACCGGCGGCGGGGCTTGATCCCCGGGCACGTGTGGATCTCAAGCGGCTCAGCCGGATTCTGGCGGGCGAGGGCAAGACCATTCTGATATCGTCGCACATTCTCTCCGAGCTGGGAGAGATGTGTGATTCACTCCTCTTCATCGACCGGGGGCGGATTGTGCATCATGGCACGGCTGAGAGTCTGACGAGGGCAGAGGAACAGGGAACCCTCGTGGCCGTGGAGACGGCGGATGGTCCGGCGGCCCTTGTGCAGTGGGCACTGACTGCTCCCCATGTGAAACTGGAGGAAGAACGGCGGCAGGGGTGCCTGCTGCGGATCGGGAGCGCCGATCCGGCGGTGGTGGCCATGGTGCTCCGGCGCATGGTGGCCGACGGGATTGCGGTGACGGATTTTCACCGCGAGGAACGGAGCCTCGAGGAAGTCTTTGTCGACATGATGGGCCGCATGGAGCGGGGCGAACCGGTCTCGTTTTCCGAGGGTCGTCCGGAAAAAAATTCCCCCGGCACCGGAGCAGTGGTTCCGGGACCGGGGGAGAAGTGAAGAGACTGTGATTTGTCCGGCTTGAGCCCTCGCATCAGGGACGCGGGCGCTTGGGGCCGCCTTTGCCGCCCTTCGGGCCGCCGTAGCCACCGCTGCGGCCGTAGCCGCCACCGCCATAGCCTCCGGAACGTCCTTCGCCGCCGCCACTGTAGCCGCCGCCGCCACTGTAGCCCCCGGAGCGTCCTTCGCCGCCGCCGCGCGAGTCATCGCGGCTGCGTGGTCCGCCGTAACCGCCGGGCCGGGCGGGTCGGCCCTCGGAGCTGCGGCCGTAGGGCTTGCGTCCGGCGGGTCCGCGTTCCCATGGCGGGGGACCGGAACGGAAACCGCTGCCCGGTTTTCCTTCCGGCTTGCCGTGCACGGTAGCTTTGACCCTGACCTTGTGTCCTGCGAAGTCGCCGCCGTCGAGCACCTCGATGATTTCGCGGGCATGCGGGCCGAGGACCTGGACGTGAGTTTCCTTGTTCTGGAGTTTGATGAGCCCAACGACTTTGGCGGGGAATTCCGAACCTGACGCCACGGCATCGAGGATATCGCGGGGGGTCAGGCCATGTTCCTTGCCGACGCTGAAGGTGATCCATTTGTAGCCGGGAGCGGCTGGGGGGAGCGGACGGCTGACTTCCTCGCGGGCTGCTTTGGCGGGTGGCGGGGGAGCCTGTTCCGATTCGAGGGCCATGAGGGCATCGGCGTCCGCGTCCGAAATGCGCGGCTGCTTTTCCTTGCGGGGTTTGCTGCGTGGTTCCTTCTGAGAGGTGGCGGTCTCGGACGGGACTTCCGTTTCCGGCTCGGAGGAAGAAACGACCACGGCTGGCGCCGGCACCGGTTCCGGGGTCGCTTCAGCTTGAACTTCCGCGTCGATTTCCACTTCCATGGCGGCGGCGGTCGGTTCCGGCGGAACGGGTGCGGTCGGTTCCGGTTCCATGACGGGAGGAGACTTGGCGCGAGTGGCGGCGGGCTTCACCGTCGCGGCGGGTGTCGGCTCGGCTTCCGCGGGGGCCGCGGTTTCCTTTGGCGATGCCTTGGCGGCGGGGGCTTCGGCAGGCTTGCGCGGCGGTGCGGCGGGCGTTTCGGGAGCAGCGGCTTTCGGGGCCGGAGCGGCCTTGGCAGGGCGGGGGGCCGGCTTCGCTGGTTCTGCGGCTTTGCCCGGGCCATCACGGCGCGCAAAGGGGTCGCTCCCTTCCGGCTTTTCGGTTTCGATGCCGCTGGCCGTGAGCAGTTCGCCGAGGAGAGCGGCCGCGAGGTCCGTGGCAGCGTGGCCTTCGTCGAGAAGTCGGTCGATGCTGGCGGCGTGCGCTGTGTGGCGTCCCGCCTCGAGGTTGGCGCGCACTTTATCGAGGACGCCCGAGAGGCGTTTCTCCTCTACCTGATCCCATGTGGGGACCTTGCCGCGCTGCATGCGCTGCCGGGTGAAGCGTTCCACGCCCTGGAGGCGGTAGATTTCGCGCCCGCTGATGAGGGTCAGGGCGACGCCCTTGCGTCCGGCCCGGCCCGTGCGGCCAATGCGGTGCACGTAGTCTTCCGGGTCGTACGGGAGATCGAAATTCACGACGAGGTCGAGGTCGTCGACATCAATGCCGCGTCCGGCGACGTCGGTGGCCACGAGCAGGTCGAAACCGCTGCTTTTGAATTTCGAAAGCGTGCGGGTACGCATCATCTGGCTCATGCCGCCGTGGAGGCGGTCGGCCGAATATCCACGGGCAATGAGGGCGTCGGCCACGTCATCGACGGTCCGCTGGGTATTGCAGAAGATGATCCCGAGGCGGGCATCGTGCATGTCCACGAGGCGGGTGAGGGCATCGAGTTTCGCGCGTGGCGGCACGTCGTAGTACATCTGTTCGACGGTGGGTACCGTCATGGTCTGCGTCTCGATGCGGATGTGCTGGGGCGAGCGTGAGAATTCCTCGATGAGGCGGCGGATGGCCGGAGGCAGGGTGGCGCTGAAGAAGACGGTCTGGCGTTCCTCCGGTGTTCCTGAAAGGATCCGTTCCATGTCCTCGCGGAAGCCCATGTCGAGCATGCGGTCGCATTCATCGAGAACGACCATCTTCACATGGGAGACATCGAGGGTATTGCGCTGGAGGTGGTCGATGATCCGTCCGGGGGTGCCGATGACGATCTGCGGACCTTTGCGCAGTTCCGAGAACTGCCGTTCGTAGCTGGCTCCTCCGAAGATGGGAACCGTGTGCAGTTTCGGACGGAAGGCCGCTAGCCTCGCCACTTCCTCGGCCACTTGAACAGCGAGTTCGCGCGTTGGGACGAGGACAAGGATTTCGACTTTGCGGCTGGCGTCGTCGACCCGTTCGATGGCAGGGATGGCGAATGCAGCGGTCTTGCCGCTGCCGGTGGCGGACTGACCCACCACATCTTTGCCCTCCATGAGCACTGGGATGGCGGCCGACTGGATCGGCGAAGTCTGTTCAAAGCCGAGTTTCGCCACGGCTTTGAGGATTGGCTCGGACAGCCCGAGTTCAGAAAAGAGTCGTTTTTGCATGAACCTGCTACCTACGCCGGATTTCCCGTCCGTGCCACGTGTCTTTTTGAGATTCCCCCCTCGCACAGCAAAAAGGGCGGTTCCGGTGAAAGGAACCGCCCCCTTGCAGATGGGGGTATGGGGCCGCGGGACGTGCTTGAGCCGCGGGATGGGTCCAGGCTTACTTGTAGCTGGCCTGCGCTCCCTTGACGTCGCGCTTCTTGACCCAGGGCATGAGCGAGCGGAGTTTCTCGCCGGTCTTCTCGATGGGGTGTTTCTCGCCGTCCTTGAGGAGCTTGTGGTAGGTCTTGTAGCCGCCTTCGTATTCCTTGATCCAGCCCTTGGCGAATTTGCCGGTCTGGATGTCCTTGAGAGCTGCCTTCATGCGCTTCTTGACGGACGCGTCGATGATCTTCGGTCCGACGGTCACATCGCCCCACTTGGCGGTTTCCGAAATCGAGAAGCGCATGCCTGCGATGCCGGCTTCGTTCATGAGATCGACGATCAGCTTGAGTTCGTGGAGGCACTCGAAGTAGGCCATTTCCGGGCTGTAGCCAGCTTCCACGAGGACTTCGAAGCCAGCCTGCACGAGGGCGGAGGCTCCTCCGCAGAGGACTGCCTGTTCCCCGAAGAGGTCGGTTTCCGTTTCTTCCTTGAAGTCGGTTTCGATGACGCCGGCGCGGGTGCCGCCGACTCCCTTGGCCCATGCGAGGGCGATCTTCCTTGCTTCCTTGCCGCCCTGATGAATGGCGATGAGGGCGGGGACGCCTTTGCCTTCGGTGAACTGGCGGCGCACGATGTGGCCGGGTCCTTTCGGGGCGCACATGATGACATTGACATCGGCTGGTGGGACGATGGTCTTGAAATGAATCGCGAAGCCGTGGCTGAAGAGGAGGGTCTTTCCTTTGGTCAGATTGGGCTCGATGTCCTTCTGGTAGACTGCTGGAATCTTCGTGTCGGGTACACCGACGAAGATGACGTCGGCGCGTTTCACTGCTTCGGCGGTGTCGACGACTTCGAATCCGTATTCCTTCGCCACCGGGAGCGACTTGCTGCCCTTGTAGAGCCCGATGATGACGTTGACGGCGCTGTGCTTGAGGTTGAGGGCGTGGGCGTGGCCCTGGGAACCGAAGCCGATGACGGCGCAGGTTTTTCCTTTGAACACTCCGAGGTCGGCGTCTTTATCCGTGTAGACTTTGGCTGGCATGATGATGAGATGGGGTCTTGGTGGTTGCTGGGATGTGATGAAACTAAGGGGGGAAACTCAGGAGATTTCCTCTTCCGGGGCGTGATCGGCGCGTGGCAGCGCGATGCGTCCGGTGCGGGTGAGGTCGATGATCCCGAAATTGTCCATCAGGGCGATGAACTTGGTGATCTTGGGATTGTCGCCGGTGATTTCGACGGTGACGACATTGCGGCCGACATCGATGATCTTGGCGCGGAAGATCTGGCAGAGTTCGATGACTTCGGCGCGGGTCTCGCGGTTCACCTTGACCTGGAGCAGCACCAGTTCGCGGTCGACGTAGTCTCCTTCGCGGAAGTCGATGACCTGGATGACGTCGATGAGCTTATCGAGCTGCTTGATGATCTGGTTGAGGACATTTTCCTTTTCGCGGACAACGATCGTCATGTGGCTGACGCGGGGGTCGTGGCTGGGACCGCGGCCGCTGAACATGCCGGCGACGCGGGCGAGCACGCCAAACTTGTTTTCGACGAGGACTGAAATGGTGTGGAGGGTCATAGGTGGACTGGGGCGCGGTTGGCTCCCGGCATTCCGGAAAAAGAGCGCGGAGACTCCTGTGATTCCGGGGTCTGGTCAACGGGGGAATTTCCGTGGATCCGGGGTCAATGGACTTCGCGGGCGGTCTCTGTGAATTCGTCGAGGGCGATGATGCGG
>CAZSDE010000016.1:0-19856 GCA_964605435.1 uncultured Akkermansia sp. | reverse complement strand
CGTCGGGCCGCTGCGAAGGCAGGGCAGGGAAGGGGACAGGATGAAAGAGGGTCACTGCTCCAGAGAGGGCCGGGCTGCGCGCCTCGAGGGAACGGGGCGCTTGCGGTGCGGCCGCTGACTTCAGCGGAGAGACGGCCGGAAACGGGTCGCCCTGGCTGAATCGCACCAGAGTCCCCGGCTTCACCTCGCGCAGTTCCCCCCGGCTGCCATCCGGCCACCGCACGCTCACCGAGTCAATCTCCGGATCCTTTCCGAGCCCGAAATGCAGGGTCCGGCTGCTCTGCCCGAGAAATCCCTCTCCAAGCTTCACGGTCCGCACCAGCGGTCGTTCCGGAGCCGACCGCAGCCGCACTTCCACTTTTGCTCCGGCCGCGTCCCGGCAGGCTTCCGTTCCTTCCAGCTGGATCTGGAGGCTGCGGCCAGACGGTGACTCATTGCGCAGAAACCGCACCATGGGAGCCGTCCGGTTCGTCACCCAGACATCCAGATCTCCATCCCCATCCCAGTCAGTCAGGGCCAGCGACCGGGCATCGTCCGGAAAATCAAAGCCGCTCAGCGCCGACACCGTCGCAAACGTTCCGTTCCCCGCATTCAGAAACGCACAATTCGGTTCGCGGCCACTCAGCGAATTCCCGGCATCGATCAGTTCATCGACCCGCCTGATGGACTGACGGTACGGGCTCCGGGAGTCCAGTTCCTTTTCCTCAAGGCGGAGGGGGGACGTGGAGACAACCTGCCTCCAGAAGACGCTTCACAAATCGTCCGGGATCGCCCCGGTGACAAAGCCGTTCGCCACGAGCAGATCCGGCCAGCTGTCGCTGTCGATGTCCGCAAAGAGCGAGGCCCAGCTCCACCGACCGACCGTGATGCCTGCCGGAACACTCACATCGCGGAACCGGCCCGCCGGATTGGCCTGATTGAGAAAGAGAGTATTGCCGCGCGCCAGCCTCCGGAACCTCCCCCGTACGTCTTCCGGCAGATCGGGCCGGAAGCGGTGCTGCGACGTGATGCGGCTGCCCGCGGACGAAAACATCGCTCCCAGATGAATGTCCGGCCAGCCATCCCGGTTGAGATCGCCGGTCGCCGCACTCATGCCAAAGGCACCCTCGCTGAGGCCCGCCGCTTCCGTGGCGTCCCGGAACTGCACCTTTCCATCCTTGCGGCTCTGCAGGAAGAGGTTGTTCCGCCCGAAGTCGTTGGCCACGTAAAGGTCCGCGAGGCCATCGTCATTGAAATCGTCCCAGACGGCCGCGTAACTGAAGCGGCGGTTGCCGGCATCGAGACCGGTCTCGGCGGTCGCATCGGCAAACCGCTGCCACGACCCCGCAGGCCCCGCTCCGTCGTTCCGGATCAGGAAATTCGGTCCCCCGTTGTTGGCGTCGAAATGCGGCATGGGAACGGCCAGTTCTCCACCTTCCCCGGCACTGGGAAAATAGCGGGCGGCATACAGATCAATGTCGCCATCGCCATCGTAATCGGCCCCGGCGAGGCCGTACACATTGAGCACGGGCGGCAACCGCAGCCGCGCGACCATGCGGTTCCCGGTATTCTCGAAAAACACCAGCGGACCAGCAGTCGCCACGACCAGATCCGCATCGCCGTCATTGTCGAAATCCGCAAAGAGTGCGCACTGCGAGGAATCCAGCAGATCGACTCCCCATGAAGCTCCCGCATCCTCGACCGTCCCATCGTCACGATGCAGGAGAAGCCGGTTCGGCAGACCGCCCGGCTGGCAGACATAGACGTCTTCGCGCCCATCACCATTCACGTCGGCCACGGAAACCCCATGATGTCCGAACTTGAAGAAAGGGAGCGATGCCTGCAGCTGGAGACGATAGCCGGCGTTCCCTCCCGCCAGCTGCGCAGCCACTTCAGGCACCCCAGCAAGCACCTCCGCGGTCTGATCGCTGAACCACGGGCGCTCCGCCGCCGCCGTCACTTCCTCAAAGGAAAGACAGCGCACGCCCTGCAGCACACCCGGCTGATCGGCCCGTTCCGTCCGCCAGCGGGCTTCCCAGTTCAGATTCACTTCGCGGCGCCCGCCCGCCGGGACCGCACCGTCCAGATGAATCAGATGACTCGTGACCGTGCTGCCTCCCTTTTTCGCCGGTGGCTGCACCCCCACCGTCTTCACCTTGAAATGAATCGCCCCATCCCCGGCGAGGAGAGCCCGCAGCTGCGCCAGCGCATCCTTCCATGGCACGTCCTTCCCGGGCTCCGCCACCGCGCCACCCCGACGGATCCCCACGGAATCGGTCGACAGCTTTTCCGCCTCCCCGGAAACCACCGCAAACCTTCCCCGCAAGGGCTCCGCATCCTCCCCGGCATCCTCCAGCGGATGCAGCAACCGCTTCAGCTGCGCCTGCGCCGCCTCCGCAAAGGCCTCCGTCTCCCAGCCCTCCTGCGCCGGATCCGGCATCACCGGCCGCGGCACCGGACAAACCGCTCCACCTTCCTCCGCCGCCGCCCACGGCACGCAGAACCCCATCCCAAGGACCGCCACAAGGCAACGTGTCCCGATCAGGAAAGGCCTTTTGCGTCCCATTCGCATCGATTTCCGAACGTACCGGATCAGCAGTTCTCTCAAAAGGAACGGCCGACCCCTCACAGGATCGGCCGCCCCAGAAGACACACGTACCTAACAAAAATTATGCCCGGCGGCGGCGCAGCACGAAGGCGGCACCGAGCAGACCCAGCACGCCGGCTGCCGGCTCGGGGATGGCCGTCGCGTCGAGACGGATGTTATCAATATGGAGGCGGGTTCCCGTGAGGTTCTGCACCGCAATGCGGAGGTTGCCCCCCGGAGCCACTGCACCAGTCGTCCACGAGAAGGTGGCGTCCGCAAAGGTACCGCCTGCCGGAGCGATCGTGCTGGTATCCAGATCCGAAAAGAAGCCCGAGGGCGTGTACAGGGTGTACGGACCACCGACAGCACCGGGAGCGGGCAGCGCATCCAGCGAGGAAGTCAGGGAGAAGCGACCAGTTCCCGCACCCCAGTTGGCGCGGTTCCCCACGCCAACCGTGAGCGTGTAAGTCGTGTTGGCTGCCCAGGCTGTCCCGAGATCCTGGTAGATCAGACCGAACTCGTTCCCGTCGAAACCAAGGTGCGCGAGACCCTCCGACGCAAAGCCCCCGATCGTCTCCATGAAATTCGTGTTGTCGCCGCTCTGAGGATCGGACCAGCCGTTGGGGACCGCATCAGACCAGCCGCCGCTGCCCTGGATGAGCGCCACGTCGTCTTCGAATCCTGGATTGATGATGTTGACAGATGCCGCGCTGGCGATTCCTGCGCTGGCCGCGAGGGCAATGAAGATGATCGGTGATGTGCGCATAGGGAGGACAGGGTTATGTGCTTAAAAATGGTAGGATTCGGGAAAGTGACAAAATCGCCACCGGAAGTCAACGCTTTTCTTTTAATGAAGCGATTTTAATTCAGGGCATCTTTATTAAACCGCAGCCTTGCGGACGGCCGGGGCCCCCGTTTCACCGACACCCGGGCTGTGGGGGCGCAGAAGCGCCACGTGGGCATACCGTCCTGCTCAGTTCTGCTTTGGCTTGGCCGCGTTGGTCTTCTGAACCTGTTCCTGCTGGATGGTGAGGCGCTGCTGGCGCAGTTTGCGGTACTGTTCGACCTTGGGTTCGATCGATTTCCGGATGGCATCGGCCTTCTGGAAGTAGCTGCGGCGCGCCGCGGCGGCGGCATCACCACTGAGACCCCGGTTGATGGCGGCCCGGAAGCCTTCCTGCACTATCCGGTTCGATTCCATTTTCATCTCCCGGATTTCCTGGGAAAGTTTCAGTTCCTGTTCGTAAATCGCCTCGGTTTTCGCGAGGGCGGCATCGACCGTGCCCGCCGGATTGGTCGGGGCAGCCGTGGATTCCTGAATCTGTCCGGCCAGTTCCTCGCGTCCGGTGTCGGGCACATAATCGAGGGAGTATTTCTCGCTCCAGCCAGCCGGCAGGTCTTCGGAACGCACCTTCTTGACGCCACCATCATACTGAATGGTCACGAATCCCTGACCGAATTTGCTGATGCTGGCGGCCTTGAGAACCTCGCCCGACGGCAGCGCCAGTTCTGGATAGGTCTGCTGCTTGGCGGTGAGGCGGACTTCGGTCATGGCGGCCTCGAAATCGGTCACCGAGGCGTCCCATTCGACCTTGAGGGCATCGAGTTCCTGCTTGAGGGCGGCGATCTCCTCCTGCAGCTTCGGCACATCCTTGGCGACCGCTTCCTTCTGGGCTTCCCGCAGCGGGCCGAGCTTTTTCTCCAGAAAGTCAATCTCGGATCGGCGCTGCGCGATGGTGCCGGTGATGCTGGCGACTTCGGCCTTGGCGGATTCGAATTTCTCGGAGCGCTTGTTGCGGTCCCAGAAGTAGGCAATGCCACCGCCGAGGGCGAGAAAGAGAAGCAGGGAACGGATTCCGGAAGTGTCCATGTGGAAGCATCAGTTGGCGTTGCCCGACTCGAGGGTCTGACGATGAGCCTCGCTCCCGGCTTTGAGCCTGGCGACACGCTCCTGCACTTCCTTGCGGAGCACCAGCAGCGCATCGCGTTCCTCAAGGAGCGATTCCCCCGTGCGGAGTGCCTCGTCGGCTTTCTCCCCCTTGTACTGCTGCAGGGATGCCATCTCCTTCTGAAGTGCATCGTGCTTCGCGTGCAGCGTCACCAATTCTTCGCGTGCCTTCTCGGATTGCAGCTCGAGGTCCTTGACCTCGGCATCGTTGACGGCCGGTGCACAGGAAACGAGTGCGAAGGTGCCGATGAGGACAGACGTCCAGCACACGCATCTGACGGAAAAGAAGGAAGGGGACATGACACAGGGGAGCTTCCTTGAACTTGTGGACCGGCCAGATTCCTGCAAGTCCACAGATCAAGTTCTCCGTTCACGATTTCCTCACATTTCCATCGCCCCAGAGCCGCTCAAGCACCCGCCGCAGCATGCCGAGCGCAAGATCCACTTCCCGCGCTGAAACATTGAGCGGAGGAAGCCAGCGCACCACGGTCGGCCCGGCCGCCACCGTGAGCAGCCCTTCGTCCATGAGGGCCCGCACCACCGCAAGCGACGCCATGCCATCGTCCGAACGCCACGCCCCGCAGGCTTCCAGTGCCTCCACATCGAGTTCGAACCCGATCAGCAGCCCCAGCCCCCGCACTTCCCGGACGAGGGGATGCCGCCACGAACGCACTTCCTCCATGATGCGGGCACCCGTCCGGGCCGCCGCCGCACAGAGCTTCTCCGAATCAATTTCAGCCAGAACCGCCAGAGCTACCGCGCATCCCAGCGGATTGCCCCCGTAAGTTGTCCCATGACTCCCCGGCCCGAGCACATTGCAGAGCAGTTCTTCCCGGCGAGGCGCCAACGCACGGTCGCTAATCCAGACCCCGCCAAACGGAAATCCACCCGCAATCCCCTTGGCCCAGCTCACCGCGTCCGGCACCAGATCCGGAACCACCGGCTTCCAGCCGCACCAGTGACCGGCCCGGCCCAGTCCGCACTGCACCTCATCAAGCAGCAGCAGCGCATTGTGGCGGCGGCAGAGAGCTTCACAGGCCCGCAGGAATTCCTCGCTGGCCACATGCACCCCACCCTCGCCCTGCACGGGTTCCAGCAGCACCGCGACCGTGTCCTCGCTGAAGGCCGCCTCCAGCGCACGCACATCGTTGAACGGCAGATGCTGAAACCCTTCGAGGAGCGGACCAAACCCAGCCTTCACCTTGTCCTGACCCGTCGCCGAAATGCCCCCGAACGTCCGGCCATGGAAGCTTCCATGGAACGTGATGATCCCCCGCCGCGGAGTCCCGTCGGCCTTCGGCACCAGATGCCCGAACTTCCGCGCCAGCTTCAGCAGCGCCTCGTTGGCCTCCGCCCCACTGTTGCAGAAGAAACACTTCCCCGGGGCCTCCATCACGGATTCCACAAGGAACTGCCCCAGTTCGCCCTGACCCCGGATCTGATACCAGTTCGAACAATGAATCAGCGTCCGGCCCTGACGCTCAAGAGCCTCCGTCATCACCGGAGGACAATGCCCCAGAGAACAGACCGCCACGCCTCCCCCGAAATCAAGGTAGCGCTTCCCATCCTCATCCCACAGCCAGCTGCCTTCCCCGCGCACCGGAGCCAGCGCCAGTCGCCCGTAGTTCGGCACCGTGTACCGCTTCACCAGATCCAGCGTCGACAGTCGGGCCGCCCCCGCCCCAGCAGAAATGTTTTCGTTCATGGTTGTTCAGATGGCCGCAGTCACGGCACAATCTCGGTGCCGATCCCCTGGTTGGTGAAGATTTCAAGCAGCAGACTGTGCGGAATCCTACCGTCAATCATGTGCACTTTCTGCACCCCGGCCTCAAGCGCCGACAGCGCCGACCGCACCTTCGGAATCATTCCCCCGCGGATCGTCCCGTCATTCACCAGCCGCTCCACACCCTCCCGGTCAAGCGACGGTATCAGACTGGCCGGATCTCCCGGATCCCGCATCACTCCCAGCACATCGGAAATGTAGACGAATTTGGACGCCCGCAGCTTGCCAGCCAGTGCCGCCGCCGCCACATCGGCGTTCACATTCAAAACGTTATCCGTTCCTTCCTCGCTCGCCACCGGCGAAATCACCGGAACTTCCTCACGGTGCACCGCCGCCAGTACTTCCGCCACCCGGAAGCCATGCACCGACCCCACAAACCCAAGGTCCACCGGCTCTCCATCCTCTCCCTTCACCGGCGCATTCCGGTGCCCCAGAAACACATCCCGACCCCGCAACCCCACAGCCCGCCCGCCGGACTGATTGATGAATCCCACCAGCTCCCGGTTCACCACGTCCTGCAGCGTCCTCTCCACCACGGAAATCGCCCGCTCATCAGTCACCCGCAGCCCACCCACGAAACGCGCCTCCAGCCCCTCCTCGGCCATCGCCCGCGAAATCGCCTTCCCCCCGCCATGCACCACGACCGGATTGATCCCGGCAAGCTCCATGAACACCACATCCCGCAGCAATCCCTGCACCAGTTCCGGATCATCCATCGCACTCCCCCCGAACTTGATCAGAAAGGTCTGACCCCGGAAGCGCTGCAGCCAAGGCATGGCCTCAATCAGCACTCCAGCCTTCATGATCTGCTCCGCATAGCGCTCTCTCGTCGTCTCATTCATGGTCTCGAAATCAGGGGAAGCCGCGCCTATAGCATACCCGGCCAGCTTTGCTCCGGGATTTTCACAGAACTGACCACCGCCCACGCCGCCAGATTTTCCAGAAATCCCCGGGTTTTCAGAATGGTTCGCGATTTTTCCGTTGCATCCTCTGCCGCCTGCCCGCAGAACCAGCCAAATCCTCTTCCAGGGTTGGTGCCCCATCCGTCCCCTCCGGATCGCCGGCAGCACCCGCAGATCCGCGATTTTTTCCCGTCTTTCTGCTTGTGAAATTTTTCACAAGCTCCTACGATCCGCCCCGCTTCTCTCTGCACTCATGGCCAATCTCTTTCCACGCTGGACGAATACGCTGCCGCTGAAGCTGCTGATTGCCCTCGGTTTTGTCGGGGCCTCGGTGGCGGCCGGGGTGACCTACTACTTCACCCAGGAGTACACCCGCAAAGGCTACATGCCCTCGCAGCCGATTCCGTTTTCCCACGAAATCCACGCCGGACAACTCGGACTCGACTGCCGCTACTGCCACAGCTTCGTGGAACAGTCCGGACACGCCAACGTCCCGGGTTCGAATACCTGCTGGAACTGCCACCAGCACGTGAAGACGAACAGCCCCCACATCGCCAGGATCAAGGAAAGCGTCGAAACCGGGAAACCCATGCAGTGGGTCAAAATCCACAAAGTCCCCGACTACGCCTACTTCAATCACAGCGTCCACGTGAACAGCGGCGTTTCCTGCGTCAGCTGCCATGGCAAGGTCAATGAAATGCCCGTGGTCTTCCACGACCAGAGCCAAAGCATGGGATGGTGCCTCGACTGCCACCGCGCTCCCGAAAATCACCTTCGCCCGCTCGACAAAATCACCAACCTGAACTGGACCGCCAAGGACGCCGGACAGAACCAGAAGGAAATGGGCGAGAAACTCAAGGCAGCATGGAAGATCAATCCGCCGGAAAACTGCGCCGGATGCCACCGCTGAAATCGATTCAAATTACTGCAAACCGCTGATCCCCAGCTGATTGTCTAAACCAAAGACCGCAGAACTTTCCGGAACGCGATGAAACGCATTTGGCACCACCCTGAAGAACCAAAGACCGGCAAGCGCTTCTGGCGCAGCCTCTCCCAGCTCGCCAAGACTCCTTCATCGAAGGAATGGCTCGACCGGGAATTCCCCGCCGGAGCCGCGGAAATGAAGGATGAAGCCGACGCGGAAACGAGCCGCCGTTCCTTCCTCAAACTGATGGGAGCGAGCACGGCGATGGCGGGCATGGCTGCCTGCCGCCGCCCGGAACTTCACATCACCCCTTACGCCAAGGCCCCGGAATGGGTCATCCCCGGCAAGGTGCTCTTCTACGCCACCAGCATGCCCCGCCCCGGCGGCGGCACAGCCATGGTGGTCCACACCCACGAAGGACGGCCCACCCACCTCCAGGGCAACAAGCTCCACCCGGAAAGCAATGGCAGCCTCGACAGCCAGGCCCAGGCATCCATCCTGAATCTCTATGACCCGGACCGGGCCAAGGAAATCCTCAATTTCGGAAAGCCAGCCAGCCGCGACGACTTCTTCGGGTTCCTCGAAAAGAAAAAGACAGAATGGGCCACCGCGGAAGGAGCCAACCTCGCCATCCTGACGGACGAGACGGTTGCTCCCACACGCGAACGCCTGCTCGGTGAAATCGTCAAGAAGTTCCCCAAGGCCAGGGTCTACCAGCACGAAGCCTTCGGCTCAGGAAATCCCCGGGCCGCCCTCGCCGCTGCGCACGGCCCCGGAACGGTCGCACATTACCATTTCGACAAGGCCGACCGCATCTTCTCGCTGGATTGCGATTTCCTCGGACTCGACCGCCTCGGAAACCAGTCGGTTGGACAGTTCATGTCGCGCCGCAAGGCGGATAGCCCGGATGACGGGGCCTCCATGAACCGACTCTACGTCGTGGAAGGCCGCTACACCCTCACAGGCGGCATGGCGGACCACCGCCTCCGGGTCCCCGCCAGTCAGACACTCAAGGTCGCCGTCGACCTCGCCAAAGCCGTCGCGGCAGCCACCAGCCAGTCGGCTCTCGCCACGGCCGCCTCCGCCGTGAAACTCTCCGGCGAATTCCGCGGCCGGGACGATTACGCCGCATGGATCAAATGCGCCGCCGACGATCTCGTCGCGGCCAAAGGCAAGGCGCTCGTGGTGGCTGGATCGGCTCACGAACCGGCCCTGCACGCCCTCACGGCCCTCATCAATGATGCCCTCGGCGCTCTCGGAACGGTCATCGAACCCAAGCAGGGTTCTGTCCTCGCCATCGCAGGAGGAGCAGCCGAACTTGCTGCCGCCGCTACGGCCAAGCAGATCGATACCCTCATCATCCTCGGAGAAACCGATCCCGTTTTCGAAGGCTCGTCCGCCAAACTCGGCGACGCCCTCAAGAACGTCCCCAACGTGATCGCCCACACGCTGCGTCACCGCACGGCGACCGCCCGCGCGGCCTCGTGGATCGTTCCCGCGACCCACTACCTCGAACAGTGGGGCGATACCCGCGGATTCGACGGCACCTATTCGGTCGCTCAGCCCATGATCGCCCCGCTCTACGCAGCTGCCATCAGCGATGCCCAGCTGCTTCTCTCGCTCGTCACCAATGAGTCGCTCACGGCACCGGCTGCTCCCGCCGCTGCTCCTGCTCCAGGCGCTCCCGAAGACCCAGGGCCGGAAGCGAAAGCGGTCCGCGATACGTTCAACGCTCTCGTCAAGGGAGCCGACGACAACGCATGGACGAATGCGCTGCGCGATGGCTTTGCTGCGGCCAGTGCCTACCCGGCGGCCCCTGCCTTCAACGCCGCTGCTGCCACCCAGCTGGCCGGCACCGCCACCGACACGGCCCTTGCTCAGGGCGAGTACGAAGTGGTGTTCGTTCCCTGCGCCAAAATTCACGACGGCCGCTACATCAACAACGGCTGGCTCCAGGAAGCCCCGGACCCGATCTCCAAGGTCACATGGGATAACGCCGCCATCGTCAGTGTCAAAACCGCCAAGGAACTCGGCATCAACCTCTTCAATGAGGACGCCGCAGATGTCATCGAAGTCGAAGTCAATGGCCTGAAGCGCTGGTTCCCGGTCATCACCGTCCCAGGACACGCCGACAACAGCATCCTCCTCACCGCAGGCTACGGCCAGAACGACCCGGGACAAGTCGGCAACGGAACAGGTTTCGATGTCTACCCCCTCCGTTCCGCCGCTACGCCCTACTTCGCCGCGGGAGCCAAGGTCGCCAAACTGAAGGCCGCCGTCACCGGTGATGCCCTCGCCACCATCGCGGGCCGCACGGAAATTCCCGCCGTCTACCCGCTCGGCACCACCTCGGAACACCACAGCATGTACGGTCGTGCCCTCGTCCGCGAAGGCACCGTCGAAGACTGGAAAAACCATGCCGACTTCGTTCTCGATCAGGGAACCGATGGTCACCTCCACGGCAACCGTGAGGAAAAATTCGCCGAAAACGCCTACAGCTTCTACAAACCGGAAGGAGCCAAGGACAGCGATGGCAACCGCATCCCGCACCTGAGCGATCCCACCCACCAGTGGGGCATGGTCATCGACCTCAACAAGTGCACGGGCTGTACTTCCTGCCTCGTTGCCTGCCAGTCGGAAAACAACATTCCCATCGTCGGCAAGGACCAGGTCCGCCGCGGCCGCGAAATGCACTGGATCCGCATGGATCGCTACTTCGCCACCGACCTCGACTCGGACGCCGCCCTCAATAACCGGCGCGTCGAACGCAACCCCTTCGATTCCCAGGACAACTCATGGAACGAAGACGAAATGGACGACCCGGAAATGCTCGTCCAACCGGTGGCCTGCCAGCACTGCGAATCCGCTCCCTGCGAAACAGTCTGCCCGGTCAATGCCACGGTCCACAGCGAAGATGGCCTCAACGTGATGGTCTACAACCGCTGCATCGGTACCCGCTACTGCGCCAACAACTGCCCGTTCAAGGCCCGCCGCTTCAACTTCTTCGATTACAACAAGCGCAACCCACTCGTGACCCGCAAGGTCGGCAGCTTCGAGTTCAACAACCTCTACGCCGGTCCCGCCGGGGAACGGCACGACTCGGAACTAAGCAAGGCCCAGAAGAATCCGAACGTTTCCGTGCGCATGCGCGGGGTCATCGAAAAGTGCACCTACTGCCTGCAGCGCATCGAAAGCGCCCGCATCGATACCCGCGCCAACGCCCGCAAGGCCAAGTCGCGCGCCACCGGTGCCACGGACGATAAGCTCGTCATCGAGGAGAAAGACCTCATGATCGCCACCGACCGCGTGCGCACCGCCTGCCAGGAAGCCTGCCCGGCAGAAGCCATCGCCTTCGGCAACCTCAAGGACGACAAGAGCAGCGTGGTCGCCTGGAAGAACAATTCCCGCAATTACGAACTCCTCGGCTACCTGTCGGTGCGCGCCCGCACGACCTACCTCGCACGCATCAAGAATCCCAACCCCGCCCTCGTCGCCGCCTCCCCACGGGAACAGCGCAAGGTCGGTCAGGGATCCAAGACGCGCCACATTCATGTCGATCACGGCACCCCCGGAGCCGCTCACTGAACCTTCCTTCACCCTCTCCCAACTTCCCAGTTCCGCCAGCCTATGGCCACCGCAGAAGCCCACGATCACCCGCCCGCCGGCGGGGCCCCTTCCCGCGCGAAGGTGCTCCTCCGCGAGCCGCTGGTTCTCAATAACCGCAATTACAGCTGGATCACGAACAAGATCGCCAGCGTCATCGAGGAACCCCAGCCGCTCCTCTGGTGGATCCTCATCGTTCCCTGCTTCCTGCTCACCCTCGTCATGGTGGGCTGCTTTACCTACCTGATCTCCACAGGGGTCGGCGTCTGGGGACCGAACCAGCCCGCAGCATGGGGCTGGGACATCACCAACTTCGTTTTCTGGATCGGTATCGGTCACGCCGGTACCCTCATTTCCGCCATTCTCTACCTGACCCGCCAGAAATGGCGGACTGCCGTGAACCGTTCCGCGGAAGCCATGACCATCTTCGCGGTCATGTGCGCTGGTCTCTTCCCGGCTCTCCACGTCGGGCGGGTCTGGATGGCATGGTTCCTCGCTCCCATCCCCAACAGCAATCAGATCTGGCAGAACTTCAAATCACCCCTCCTCTGGGACGTTTTCGCAGTCTCCACCTACTTCACGGTGTCCGTGATCTTCTGGTTCCTCGGCCTGGTCCCTGACCTCGCCACCATGCGTGACCGCACGACCCATCCGGTCAAACGCACGCTCTACGGAATTTTTGCACTCGGCTGGCGTGGTGGAAACCGCCAGTGGCGCCACTACGAAATCGCCTACGGACTGCTCGCGGCCCTCTCGACACCGCTGGTTCTCTCGGTCCACACGGTCGTTTCCTTCGACTTCGCCACGTCCGTGGTGCCCGGATGGCACACCACCATCTTCCCACCCTACTTCGTGGCCGGTGCCATCTTCGGCGGGTTCGCCATGGTGCTCACCCTCATGATCCCGGTCCGCAAGATCTACGGTCTTCAGGACCTCTTCACCATGAAGCACATCGACAACATGGCGAAGATCATCGTGCTCACCGGAACCATTGTGGGCTACGCCTACCTCATGGAACTCTACGTGGCATGGTACTCGGGCAGCCTCTTCGAGTTCGATGCGTTCAAATGGCGGATTCTCTACGGACCCTACACGTGGGCCTACTACGCCATGTTCTTCTGCAACGTCATCGCCCCGCAGGCCTTCTGGTTCAAAAAATGCCGCGAAAACCTTTGGATCGTCATGGCTGTCTGCATGTGCGTGAACGCCGGCATGTGGTACGAACGCTTCGTCATCATCGTGACCACCCTCGCCCGCGACTTCCTCCCAGGAGCGTGGGACATGTACCACCCCAGCTGGGTGGAAATCTGGTCGTTCATCGGAACCTTCGGATTCTTCACGATGCTGTTCCTCCTCTTCCTGCGCTACCTTCCCGTCATCGCCATCGGCGAAGTGAAGGCCGTCCTGCCGGAAGCCGACCCGCACTACGATCCCACCGCGAAATCCCGCGACATCACGGTGCCGGCTCCCACCTACGAAGGCGACCTCGAACACACAGGCGGCCGCCCGGCTGCCGGTTCCGCCACCGCCACCGCATCCTGAACCTTTCACCGGATCACTGCCTTGAGCACACCATTGAAACGAGTCCACGGATACCTCGCGGAATTCACCACCGTGCAGGATGTCTACCACGCCGCCGAGAAAGTGCGCGATGCCGGCTTCACAAGCTGGGACGTCCACTCTCCCTTCCCCATCCACGGCATGGATGAGGCCATGGGCCTGCCCCGCAGCATCCTCCCGAAGTTCGTCTTCGTCGGAGGGCTCACCGGCCTGCTCACAGCCTTCGCCCTCCAGTACTACACGCAGGTCATCGACTACCCGACGGTCGTGCAGGCCAAGCCAGCCAACATCTACACACTGCCGGCATTCTTCCCGGTGATGTTCGAACTCACCATCCTCTTCTCGGCCTTCACCGCTCTCTTCACCTGCCTCGCCATGATGAAGCTGCCGCGGCTGCACCACCCGCTCTTCAACGCTCCTTCGTTTTCCCGATTCTCGGACGACCGCTTCTTCCTCTGCATCGAGGCACGCGATCCCCGCTTCTCGCTGGAGAAAACCAAATCCTTCCTCTCGGAACTCGGAGCCCAGAACATCGAACTCGTGGAGGACGAAGTCTAAGATATGCGCTACTTTTTCCTAGCTCTGCTCCTCGCCGGAGTGCTGGTGGTGGGAACCGCAGGTTTCCGGGGTGATAAATCCTCCCGGACACCCATCGAAATCTTCGATGACATGGACCACCAGGCCAAACTCAAACCCCAGTCGCCCAGCGGATTCTTCAGCGACGGAGTCGGCCCCCGCAAGCCCGTGGCCGGCACGGTTCCCATGGGCCTCGAAATCCCGGAGAAAACCACCGCAGAAGGCGCCTTTGTCGCCTACGGCTTCTCCCACGGAAGCGATTACTACAATACCGGTCGGATCGGCGACTTCTACGGCGAAGGCTACCCGGAACAGATCGTCATCGACGAAGCCTTCCTCCGCCTCGGCAAGGAACGCTACGACGTCAACTGCGCCATCTGCCACGGCACTTCGGGCAACGGGGGCGGCGTAACCGGCAAATTCGGAGTCCCCAACATCGCCAACTTCCACACTCCCGGCTTTCTCGACCCGAAGGATCCGGCCTACCGGGCCAATGGTTCCATCTACGAAACCATCACCAAAGGAAAAGGCCTCATGGGCGGCTACGGAGCCAACATTCCGGTGCACGAACGCTGGGCCATCGTCGCGTGGGTCCGCACGCTGCAGATGAGCCGTTCTGCACCTCTTTCCGATCCCGCCGTGAAGGCCGCATGGGATCTCCTCAACCCGGCTCCTGTGGCTGTCACCAAGTAACATACCTCCTTCTTCCGATATGAGCCACCACGTTGCGGTTTCACATCTCCCTGCCGATGGCGAACGGCTCCAGACGGGCCAGTTCGCTCAGTGGAAGACCATCCTCCTGGGTGCCGGCGCTGCCGGCCTCGCGGTCTCTCTGATCCTCTTCCTGCTCGGAGGAGAACGGGCGAATTCGTTCGCCTTCAGCTACCTCTTTGCCTTCGAGGTCTTCTTCACGGTGACCGCAGGTTCGCTGTTCTGGATCCTCCTCCACAGCGCCTCCAATTCCTCATGGGGAGTCGCCATCCGCCGGATCCCGGAAACACTCGCGCAGTCATTCGCTCTCCTCTTCCTCCTCGGACTTCCGCTCTTCACTCCTCTTTTCCCGCTGGCCGCCAAGCCGGAATGGACCCGCCACGTCTGGGAATGGATCGGTCTGCACCAGGATGTACTCGCCCACCCCACCCCGGAGACCAAAGGGCTGTCCCTGCACGACGCTCTTGGGGCGAATCACGACACGCTCCTCCTTTACAAGAAGTTTCCCTACCTTCATATCGGCTGGAACTTCCTCCCCGGCTGGGACTACCGCTACCTGATCTTCTTCGGCGTCCTCTTCTTCCTCGCCCGGAAAATGCTTGGCTATTCGGTCAGCCAGGACGCCACCGGCGACGTCAAACCGACCTACAGCGCCCGCCGCTTCGCCAGCGGTGGCATGGTCCTCTTCGCCGTCTGCTCGACCTTCGCGTCCATCGACTGGGTCAAGAGCATGAACTACAAGTGGTTCTCCACGATGTTCGGGGTCAATGTGTTCGCAGGCTCGGCACTGGCCGCCATGGCCGTCACCATCCTCGTCGTCGGCACCCTCGTGAAAACCGGGCACCTCCGCCACATTGTCACAGAGGAACACTTCCACCTCATGGGGAAACTCATGTTCGCCTTCACGGTGTTCTGGGCCTACATCGCCTTCAGCCAGTTCTTCCTCATATGGTACGCCAACATCCCGGAAGAAACTCAGTTCTACGGAATCCGGAACACCAACGGCTGGTGGTACGCCAGTCTTGGACTCGTCTTCCTCCACTTTGCCGTCCCCTTCGTCCTCCTGCTCCGCCGTAACGCCAAGCGCGACATCGGATTCATCATGGGATGCGCCGCCTTCATCCTCGGGGTCCACATGCTCGAAATGTACTGGATGATCGTTCCGGAACGCGGTCGTGCCCTCTACGATCCCAGTTCCGCGACTGATTCCGCCACCTGGCTCCGTGACGTCGCCTTTGACCTGATTGCCCTCGTCACTTTCGCCGGACTCTACGGATTCACGCTCCTGCGGAATCTCGCGAAGCACAGCATCTATCCCTGCGGCGATCCCCGCCTCGAGGAATCCATCAACGTGGCCAACTGAACCAAACGGCTCCTCTTCTCCTTCCCATGCAAGACCATTCCGGAGATACCCTCGGCAACCGCTTCCTCACCTTCTGGGGAGCCCTCGCCGCCATTGCCGCGGTCGCCGTGCTGCTCGCTCTCTACCGCTGGTGGGCCCTCCCCTCGGACAGCGCTTCGTCCGATGGCGGAGCCGGAGCCGCCCGCGCCGCCCTCGCGGCTACCGTTCATTCCGAACAACGCAAGGAATACAGCACCGCTGCGGAAGTCGAAGCCGGAAAGACCGTCCGCCTCCCAGCCGACGCGCTGATCTCCTACGCCGCCGCTGTCCTCAAGACCCAGAAGCCCGTGCCCGGTCCTCTGAAAACCCCAGAGGCCACCGCCCGCGAGGCTGAGGAGAAGTCGAAAACCGAGCACGATCCCAACCTTTCCAAGTTCGAAGGCAAGTAACCGCAACCCGGAACGTCCCGCTTTTTCCGCCCATGAGTCAGGAAACACCATCCCTGCCCCCCGGAGTCACCCCGGAGGATATCGAGCAGCGCGCCGCCATCGACCGCTCCACTCGCTTCCCGGTTCTCTTCTTCTTCACCAGCGGAGCCGCATGGCTGCTGGTGGCTACGCTGCTCGGTCTCCTCGCCGCGCTGAAATTCGTCGCCACCGGAGCCTTCAAGTTCGAGGTGCTCAACCTCGCACGCGTGCAACCCGCTTTCGTCAACGCCCTCGTCTACGGCTGGGCCTTCCAGGCGGGCATCGGAGTCATGATCTGGATCATGGCTCGACTCTGCCGCACGGAACTCCGCAACCCCGTCACGCTGATCGTCGCCGGGCATTTCTGGAACCTTGGCGTTACCCTCGGGATCGCCGGCATCCTCGGCGGTCAGGGCAACCTGCACATGAAGATGATGGAGTTCCCGCCGCTCGTCTGGCCACTCCTCCTCATCGCCTACACGCTCATCGTGGTTTGGCTGGTTATCATGTTCGCCGCCCGTCGCCGTCAGGAAACCTACGTCTCCCAATGGTACATCCTCGCGGCCTGCTTCACCTGGCCATGGATCTACCTCGTCGCCAACGTCCTCCTCAATGTCTTCAAGAAGGCCGGTGTCGCCGGCCCGGTGGTCGCCTCGTGGTACTCCAGCGGTGTCACCTTCCTCTGGATGGTTCCCGTCGGACTCGCGAGCGCCTACTTCATCATCCCGAAAATCACCGGAAAGCCGATCCATAGCTACAATCTCAGCAGCTTCGCTTTCTGGTCACTCATCGTGCTCGCCCCATGGGCCGGAGCGCAGGAACTCATCGGCGGCCCCGTCCCCGTCTGGATTCCGGCAGTCGCAGGAACGGCTCAGATTCTTCTGCTGATCCCGATGCTCGCCGTCTGCGTAAATCACTTCAGAACGGTAAGCGGATCACACGAACTCGGAGGAGTCAGCCCGAGCCTCCGCTTCACGTTCATGGGCGCTGTCGGTTACGTCTGTCTCTGCCTCGCCGCTGCCATTCTTGGATCCATGACCCTCAGCCGCTTCACCTTCCTCAGCTTCACGCAGGATGCGGTCTTCCTCACCGGAACCTACATGTTCTTCACGATGGCCATGTTCGGAGCCATCTACTTCATCGTGCCACGCATCACGGGCTGTGAATGGATCAGCGGGGCACGCATCCGTCTCCACTTCTGGCTGTCTGCCTATGCCTGCATCGGTCTCTGCCTGCTGCTTCTCGTGGCTGGCTTCTCTCACGGTGCGGCCATTGATACATGGGATACTTCATTCGAGTCCGCCGTAACCTTCTCCAGCGGCTACCTCGTGGGAAGAATTCTCCTCTGGCTCTTCCTGCTCGTGGCCAACGTTGTCTTCCTGCACCACCTCGCCCTCATGGTCATGAACCGGGGACGCAAGGCGGGCGACCCAACCTTGATCGCACCCACGCCGTACGACACCGCCGACATCGTCATCACCACTGAAGGAGCCGAGGCATGAACAGTCTGAAATCATTCATTCTCACCATGGGAGCCTGCGTTGGCGTTCCCACACTTGTCATGGCCGTCCTGCCCTATGGCAAGGAACGCAACCGCCAGGCGGTTGCCTACCAATCGCTCCCGGACCCAGCCAACCCAGCTGCCCCTCCCAAGGATCCCGAAGAACTCAAAGGCCTCTACTACCCCACCAACTACGCCGGCGACCGGAAGCGCGGTGAAATGGTCTACGCCCACGAAGGCTGCGCCCAATGCCACACCCAGGTCGTTCGCCCCGACTACGCAGGCATCGACCAATTCAAGAAGGGATTCGGACGCGAACAGGAATACGCCAAAGAAGCTCCCGTGGCGGTCCGGCAGACCCATCCGTGGGATTACATGCACGAGGATTTCGCGATGATCGGTGTCCGCCGCGTGGGTCCGGATCTTGCCAATGCTGCGTACCGTTACCTCGACAAGGATGGCCGTCCTGACCCCGTAAAGGTCAACGCGCTCTACCAGCACTTCTACTCCCCACGCTCCCTCCGCGGCTGGTCCAACAGTCCATCCTTCAAGCATCTCTTCCGCACCGTCCGCAAGGAAAAACCGGAAGGACGCGGCGATGCACTCCAGCTTCCCGCAAACATCGCTCCGGAAGAAGGCTACGAAATCATTCCAACGGACGAAGCCAAGGCCCTCGTGGAGTATATCCTCGGGCTGAAGCGCGACGCCCCGCTCCCTTCCGCCATCACCGGCATCGTCCCGCAGCCGGGTGCTCAGTGACCGACACAATTTCCCGCTCATCCCATGGCCTCCTCTCCTGACAACATCGACTACGACCGCACGGTGAACGTTGCCGGACTCCACGCGGCGGCCGCCCGCGAACGCTCCGCTACCCCCATCGGAACCACCCCGGTCTCCCTCTGGGTCGTCCTTGCCACCGGCGTCGTCACCATCCTCGCCGGAGGCTACCTCGGCCGCAATACCGGCTCGGATCTCGGAGCCGCCAACCTCAACGGCTACAACTATACCCTCCAGTACCCGGAAGGAGCCGGCGGAGGCGGTGCAGCCATGAGCGACGAAGAACTCCGCCAGGACGCCAACTGGCTCGCGGCCTGCAAAGCCGTCTACACGGGTGCCGGAAACTGCGTCGGCTGCCACCAGGCCAGCGGCGAAGGCGTCGCCGGACAGTTCCCGCCGCTCAAGGCGTCGGACTGGGTCACCGGAAGCGATAAGCGCCTCGTCGCCATCCTGCTCTACGGCATCGGCGGTGCCTTCACGGTGAACGGCAAAACCTACAACGGCCAAATGCCCGCCCAGGGCACCGCCCTCAACAACAAACAGATCGCTCAGGTCGCCTCGTACATCCGCAACGACTGGGGTAACAAGGCATCCATCATCTACGACGACCAGGTAGCCGCCGTGAAAAAGGAAATCGTCCGCCAGGCTTCATGGACGCAGACGGACCTCGAAGGCGCCATCCCAGCTGACGCGGCCTGCCCTGTCTCGGAATGGCCTGCCAAGATCTCAGCCGCCGCCGGTGGAACTGCCGCCACAACTGCTCCGGCACCCGCCAAGAACTGATTTTTCTGATCCGCGAACCGCTCCGCAAACCTCCCGCTGAAACCCGAACTTCCCAATCCCATGGCTGCCACCGCCGATCACACCCACGACCACGCTGCGCACGGGCACGACCACGATCATCACGATCATCACGACCCGGGCTTCATCAAGAAGTACATCTTCTCGACCGACCACAAGATGATCGGCGTCCAGTACGGCGTCTCTGGTCTTCTGTTCCTCGCCTTCGGATTCATGCTCATGCTGGTCATGCGCTGGAGCATCGCTCACCCCGGTGAACCCCTTCCGGGCGGACTTCGCTGGATCCTCCACATCTTCGGAGATGACTTCGTCACCCGCTGGGCCCCCGATGGCAAGGTCTCGGGCTCCCTCTACAACATGTTCGGTGCCATGCACGGTACCATCATGGTGTTCT
>CAZSDE010000015.1:14706-20367 GCA_964605435.1 uncultured Akkermansia sp. | reverse complement strand
GCCGTTGTTCGCGCCATTGGTCGATGGATCGTAGAAGTTCAGGTTGGGTTCCTGCGTGTCCACCACATTCGTCGGGCTGAGTTCCGGCGTGCGGTCAGCCGACTGATTGACAAGGAAGTCCAGCATCAGGTTGATGTTGTCCGCCGGGAACACACCGTCGTTCAGGAAGGTGCGCACACCCCAGCTGTTCGACGTACCCAGCGGTCCAGGCAGCGTGATCGGCCAGTCGCGGGCCGGAGCCAGCGGAGCCACCGGTGTCTGAATCTTGGTGTTGTACACCAGATCATTGCCAGCGGTGTCCTTGCCCCGGATGGTGAACGCATATTCGCGGCCACCCTGCCACGCAATCGGCGCACAAATTGTGGTCACGTTACCGGTCTTCGTGGTCTGCAGGGCTCCGAGCACCGGTTGGTCCCCTGAAATGAAATTCCAGGTGCCGCCCGCTGCAGTCGATTCCGCCGTAAAGCCGCCGTTCCCACTTGCAAAATTCTCGTCGAGAACCGTGGCCGCTCCCGCCGCCACCTTCACACCGACAATCTGCCAGTCAATCCCGTCAGGTGTGACCGCTTCGTCCCACGCTCCGAGGAAACGGAAACGCACAGTCGCTCCGGCCGGGATTCCCGTCACCGTCGCCACGGAATCAATGTAGGTCCCGCTGGAGAAACCAGGTGAGGCCGCATTGAAGGCCTGCTGGCCATTGAGCACGTGGTTCCCGATGAGCGTCCCGTCAGCGTAGCCATTGGCCGTGAAACTGCCGGCTTCCACCGTCGTGAAGTCTCCTCCATTGACGCTCATCTGGATGACACCGCCATCCCAGAGGTCGCCCTCGAAGTTGTAGCGGTGCTTCAGGGTGATCGTCGCCGATCCTCCCGCAGCCACCGGAATGGCCGAGGTCGTGATCGATCCATTCAGAATCCCCTCGCCTCCAATGACCTGCCAGCCAGCACGCACACCACCCGCCGTCACCGTGAAGCTCGACGGCACCGTCACGCTTCCCGGAAGTTGGTCGGTCACCTCGAAGCAGAACGTGCTCGTGTCCTTCACCTTCGATCCCGTCAGGAAGGCCAGCGGGAACAGTTGCTTCAGTTCTTCCTGATACTTCGCCGCGATCTCGGCGTCGGTCAGCACGGTGTCGTGAATCCTCACCCGCGCAACGCTCAGCCCGGAATTGAATCCGCCCGGAACTCCAGCACTCTGGTTCTGTCCACCAATCAGAATGGCCTGACCAAGGTGCGTGTTCAGGTTGCCCTGGAACTCGGAGTTCCGCAGCACCCCATCGGAGTAAACCCGGCACGTCCCCGCGCCCGGCTGACCATTTCCGTCATACGTCAGCACCATGTAGTGCCACGCTCCTGCTGGCGGAGACCCACCTGGCATGTTCCAGCCAATGTCCGGTCCACCGCCCCACTGACCACCGGCTCCCCAAGTGGCATTCGATCCATAGTTGAACGAAAAGTTCGTTCCGTCCGGTCCACCCCGGTGACCCCAGCCAACCAGAGTTTCCTCATCAGCCACAGACGGATTGTACGCCCAGACTTCCACCGAGCGGTTGGGATTCTGCCCGCTGATGCTGTCTGGCGCAATCGGGCCCACCAGATAATCTCCGTTGCCTCCAAGGGTCACGGCCTTCACACCAGCCACGGTCTGCACCGACGGTTGGCCCACCGAAGTGAAATCTCCTGGATACGTACCCACGTTTTCCCACGTGGCCAAGGGGCCCAGCGGAAGCCCACTGGCATCAAGCCGAACAATTACGCCCGCACGGGCCGTGACCGCCGCAAGGCAGGGCAATGTCAGCAGCAGATGCCGCATCATCGGAGTTTTTCTGGTTTTGTTCATGGTATCGGATTCAATTTGTGGGTTTCGGGAATCGCAGAGTCCTGCGGGAAAAATTCATGCCAGCGCTTAAACGGTGTCCGGTGCCGATTTGTTCAGCAGATTCCCCTTTCCAGCAGACGGCACACCAAGCCTCCCGGTCACTGCAGCAAGCGGAAGGATGAATGCTTCTGTAAATGTCTGGAGGAATCACCACGCTGAAATATTGAACTCCTAGATGCGGCACCGGCGTGAATATACACAATCCCGGGGACGCGCGCCCAGTTTATTTCGGGTTGCAAACCCCGACAAAAATCATCCTAGTTGGCATGCATGGATTCTCCCCACCACCGGCTCTCCGCCAGTGAACAGGCTGCCGCACACCTCCGCGCACTGCTCCACGACCGGCGCATCACGGGACACCTGCCCGGCGTCGCCAGTCTCGCCAGACAACTGGACATCTCCCCCGTCACCATGCGCGTCGCCCTCCGCCAGCTGGAAACGGAAGGGTGGCTTAAAAACACCGGCCCTGGCAAACCCCGTCTCATCCAACCGCCCGGCCACCGTGACGAAAAATCCGCGAGACGCCAGCTGCGCATCGTCATCCTTCCGGGCGAACGCATCGAGGACGAAGACGGAATCTTCCAGCAGACCCTCATGCAGCTGCGCAGCCGCATCGAATCCGCCGGACACATCTGCCGCTTTGCTCCCAGAACCCAGGCCCGCCTCCAGCACGACCCGGAACGCATCCAGCGGCTCGTCGCCTCAACCGAAGCCGACGCATGGATCGTCATCGGCGGAAAACGGGAGATTCTCTCATGGTTCGCCTCCCGCCCAACCCCCACCCTTGCCCTCGGAGGGGTCTTCGATGACCTCCCCATCGCAGGCACCGCCATGGAAGCGATCACGCCATTCCAGCACGCGGTGGGCCGTCTCGCCGACCTCGGCCACCGCCGCATTGTCTTCCTCGCCCCCGATTTCCTCCGTGACCCTTTGCTGAGTCCCTACGTGGCAGCCCTGAGCCGGGAACTGGCCGCCTGCGGGGTCGCCGCCAGTTCGTACCACCTTCCCTCGTTCGCCGAAAGCCCGGAAGGCGTCCACGGGCTCCTCTCCGCCAATTTTCAGCTCACTCCACCCACCGCCATCATCGTCACTTATACCACATGGCTCATCGCCGCCCTCTCGTTCATGGCCAGCCGCGGCCTCCAGGCAGGCCGCGACGTCTCCCTCGTCTGCCTCGGGCGCGATCACTGGATGCCATGGCACCACCCACCCATCGCCCACTTCAGCGGAGACGACTCCCTCATGGTCCAGTTCATCACCCGCTGGGTCCACAGCGTCGCCCGCGGGCAGCCCGATAACCGCCAGAAACGCTTTCCCCTCGCCTTCCTCGAAGGCGGCTCCATCGCGCCTCCCCGGGCTTGCACTCCCGCCCAGCGCACTCCCCATTCTCCCCCATGAACCTTCGCATCCGCCCCCGCAGAAACCGCCAGTCCCCAGCCATCCGCGGCCTCGTCAGGGAATCCCGGCTCCACCCGGAACAGTTCATCTACCCTCTCTTCCTCAGCGGCAACGACTCGAACGAGGAAATTCATTCCATGCCCGGCTGCCACCGCTGGAGCCTCGCTGGCCTCGTCGCAGAAGCCGGAGCCGCCTTCGACGAAGGCATCCGCACCGTCGTTCTCTTCCCCCGCATCAGCGACAGCCTCAAATCTCCGCGCGCCGAAGAAGCCCTCAACCCGGACGGCCTCATCCCCCACGCCATCCGCACCCTCAAGCACCACCTCCCGGACCTCTGCGTCATCACCGACATCGCCCTCGATCCCTACAGCAGCGACGGCCACGACGGCCTCGTCAGCCCGGACGGCAGGATCCTCAACGACGAAACCATCGAGATCCTCTGCGGCCAGGCTCTCACCCACGCCCGCGCCGGTGCCGACTTCGTCTCCCCCAGCGACATGATGGACGGCCGCATCGGAGCCATCCGCGCCGCCCTCGACAGCGAAAACTTCACGTCCACCGGCATCCTCAGCTACACCGCCAAATACGCCAGCGCCTGCTACGGACCTTTCCGCGGAGCCCTCGACTCCGCTCCCCGCTCAGGCGACAAGAAAACCTACCAGATGGATCCCGCCAACCGCCGCGAGGCACTCCGCGAAGCGGCCCTCGATGAAGCTGAAGGAGCCGACATCCTCATGGTCAAACCCGCCGGCCTCTACCTCGACATCATCAGCGACCTCCACGCCGCCTCCTCCCTCCCCATCGCCGCCTACCAGGTCAGCGGCGAATACCTCATGATCCGCTCAGCCGCCGCCGCCGGATGGCTCGACGAAACCCGCATGATCATGGAATCCCTCACCGCCATCCACCGCGCCGGTGCCAGCCTCATCCTCACCTACTTTGCCCGCACCGCCGCCCGCCACCTCAAAGCACACGCCTCCTGATCTCCCACCCCAGCCTTTCACCCCAGCACCCCCCCTGCTCCCCCCCGGAAACAACCAGGCCATCGGCCCGGAAATCGCCATCCGCTTGTCGGACGGGCCCCAAGACTTCTTCCCCATGGAACGCCTCCGCGCCTTCAGCCCCTCCGCGGAAACCGCAGGCGAACGCGACCTCCTCGGCCACCGCATCGGCGGCGACGACCGCACGGAATACCCGGGCGTCCGCGTCACCGCATGGCAGACCGTCGGTGGCTATGCCCTCGCCTTCGCCTTCAGCGACGGCCACCGCACCGGCATCTACAGCTACCAGTACCTCAAGGAAATCGCAGCCGCCCTCGGCCGGAATTCCTGACGCCATCACCCCACCATGCCCCCCGCGCCAGTCACCCACCGCTCCGGTCTCCTCGCCGCCGGAAACTTCATCGTCGATCACGTCAAAATCATCGACTACTACCCGCAGGAGGAAATGCTCGCCAGCATCCTGAGCGAAACCCCCTCCAACGGCGGAGGTCCCTACAATATCCTCAAAGACCTCGCCCGATTGCAGTGCGGATTCCCCCTCTCCGCCGCCGGCCTCATCGGTGCCGACACCACCGGTGACTGGATCGTCAGCGACCTCGCCGCACACCGCATCGACACGGCTCAGCTCCACCGCACCACCAGCGCCAGCACCAGCTACACCGACGCCTTCACGGTCGCTTCCACGGGCCACCGCACTTTCTTCCACCAGCGCGGAGCCAACGCCCTCCTCCGCCCGGATCACTTCCGCTTCCCGGACGTCACCGCGAAATTCTTCTACCTCGGCTACTTCATGCTGCTCGACCAGCTCGATGCCATCGGACCAGACGGACGCAGCGGCGCTTCCCACGTCCTCGCCGCAGCCTCGGCAGCCGGCTGCATCACCGCCGCCGACGTGGTCAGCTGCGAACACCCGGACTTCAGCCGCAGCATCCTCAGCTCCCTCCCATGGGTGGATCACTTCATACTCAACGAAATCGAAGCCGGTAAAATCACAGGCACAAACCTCCGCGGACCCAATGGCATCCTCTGGGACGCGACCGCCACCGCCGCCCTCGCCCAATCCTTCGCCCGACGCCCCATGCCGACCTGACCTCAGCGGAAGTACCGCCGCAGCACGGCCTGCTCATCGGGCAAAAGCACCTCCCCACGCACAGCTTCCCCAGCACCCTCCGCGGCGTAGATTCCCCCCGCCTGAAGAAGGGCGTCTTGCGGCCGCACCTCCGCTTCCCTCACCCGCTCCCCCAGAAGCTGCCTCCCGGCAACGCCTTCAGCCTGCCCCGCGCCGACCACCTCAATGCCTCCCCTCGGAACGATCCTCGTTCCCTCACCGGTACCCTCCCCCCCCTCGGCCCCATCCCCCCCCCCGCCCGGACCCCCCCCCCGC
>CAZSDE010000015.1:13005-14696 GCA_964605435.1 uncultured Akkermansia sp. | reverse complement strand
CGACCCTGTCGGGGGTCGGGCGCATGACGCTGTCCACCCCGGCCAGGACCACGCCCCGGCTGCTCGCCCCCGGCATCCGCACGCCCACCTCCCTCGCCATCCGCAAGTCCTTCACCCGCACGCTCGAAGGAGGACCCATCAGCACTCCCGCGACACTCTTCGGCCGCCTCACGCAACTGCTCCATGAGTGCCTGCGCCGCTTCCCCACCAAGCCCACGCAAGGCATCTCCATCCATCCCGCCAAGCGACTTCCCCAGCTCTCCCCCCCCCCCCCCCCCCCCCGCCACCGCCGCGCGCAGCGCTTCCTCCCGCGACCCGGATTCCGCCGCCCCGCCACCTGCCCCAGCAGCCGCATCTGCTCGATCAACTGCCCCACCCGACCGCAGCGCCTCGGCGAGACGCTCCAGCCGCCCACTCTGCTCCCGCGCCTCGGCCCGGATCGTCCCCAGCAGATGCTCAGCAGCCTCAAGCGCATCATGACCATACTGCTCACCCCTCCCGCGCGACCCCAACTCTTCCAGCCGCCCACCAAATGCCTCCAGCACGTCGGGCGCCGCCACCCCCTCGAGTTCCTCCAGCACCGATCGGATCTCTGCATGCACCAAAGGTTCCCGCCAGCCGCCCACCCCATCCGCTCCGGCCACAGGCACAGAAACCGACCTCGCCCCCGCCATCAGCAGTACCGACCCCGCAACAGGAAGCAGCGCACGCCAATCCAGACGGACACCCGCATTCTCCACGCCAGCCAGCCCGGGCCAGCCCACTAACCCAGCCCGCGCCGCACTGAGGGCACCGCTCAACCCAAGCCGATCTTCCAGCCGCACCAGAACTTCCCGCTCTCCCACATGGCAGGACCGCGACCGCACCCACGCCCACACCCCAGCCACCAGTACTCCCAGCAACCCCGCCAGCCATTCCCACCACGCTGCCACCATTCCCAGCGACCTCAGCACCAGCACCACACCGGAAAACACCAGCGCCACCAGCACCACCGCCGGACAAAACCAGCGCAGCCACCAGCCAGAATTGATGCGCCATGCCTGACGGCGCACCAGCATCCCCCACTGCTCCTCCCTGTTTTCCATAAGCCCTTCAGCCATGCTCCGCGTCTAGCGCAGTTCCCGCAACCTGCCAAGCCCCATCAGGGAACCCGGCCTTGCAGCCCACCCACCCCAGCAGTTTCTTCCCGCCAGCCCCACCCATGCCAGCCCACCCCGTCATCCTAGCGATCGAAACCTCCTGCGACGAAACTGCCGCCGCCCTCTGCGATGCCCACGGCCATATCCTCGCCTCCCGCATCTCTTCCCAGATCCCGGAACACCAACCCTACGGCGGCGTCGTCCCGGAACTGGCCTCGCGCAACCACATGACCAGACTCCGGCCCGTCACCGAAGCCGTCCTCGCCGACGCCGGCCTCAGCCTCGCCGACATCGACGCCTTCGCAGCCACCGCCGGACCCGGCCTCGCCAGCTCTCTCCTCGTCGGCACCTCAGCCGCCAAAGCCCTCGCCCTCGCCTGCCACAAACCATTCCTCGCCATCAATCACCTCGAAGGCCACCTCCTCTCCCCTTTCATCAGCCACCCCAAGGGCGTCCAACCCGGCGTCGCCCTCATCGCCAGCGGAGGACATACCCTCCTCATCAGCCTCATCGCCCCGCGCCAGTACCGTATCCTAGGATCCACAAGGGATG
>CAZSDE010000015.1:5691-12960 GCA_964605435.1 uncultured Akkermansia sp. | reverse complement strand
ACCCCGGTGGCCCGCACATCGAAAAACTCGCCCGCGCCGGCAACCCCGCCGCCTTCGCTTTCCCGCGCTCCATGATCGACAGCAGCGATCACTCTTTCTCCTTCAGCGGCCTCAAAACCAGCCTGCTCTACCTGCTCCCGCAGATCGCCAGCACGCTCCCCGGCAGCCTCCCGGACCTCTGCGCCAGCTTCCAGCAGGCCATCACCGATATCCTCGTCACCAAAACCATCCGCGCCGCCAAAGCCCTCCACGCCGCATCCATCAGCCTGAGCGGCGGCGTCAGCTGCAACCTGCACCTCCGGGAATCGTTCTCCACAGCCTGCCAGCAGGCCGGACTGCCATTCCACTGCGCCAGCCCACAGCACAGCACGGACAACGCCGCCATGATCGCCTTCGCCGCCCTCCATCACCTGCTCGCCGGAGCCTCCTCCCCTCTCGAAGCAGATATCGACCCCAACCTCTCCTTCGCTCCCCCATGAGCCTGGCCAACCCGCCCTCCACTCTAAGGGTAGCCACCATCGCCGCCCGACTCATCCTCGCTGCCGTCTTCCTGGCGTCAGGTGCCCTCAAAGCCATCGACCCAGCCGCCTTCCTCATCGACATCCGCAGCTTCCACATCCTGCCCGACCCATGGGCCGCATGGCTCGCCATGTGCCTCCCATGGCTCGAAATCCTCACCGGAGCCTCCCTCCTCTCCGGCATCCTCGCCTCCGGGGCCTCATGGCTCGCCGCCCTCATGCTCACCACCTTCCTGGCCGCCATCGCCCGCTCCGCCCTCATCGGACTCGACATCAACTGCGGCTGCTTCGGATCCAGCACTTCCAGTTCCTCCTACCCCTCTCTCATCCTCCGCAACTCCACCCTCCTCGCCCTGGCCGCCCTCCTCATCCGGGCACAGCACCGCAACCTGCCCAATATCCGAAAAACAGTAGCTTAACACTGATTCATACGCACCAACCGCCCTTGACCACGCTTCACTTTCCAGGATCCCCTGTCACCAGCCCATCATCAGGATGCTCTCCGGCATCCCCACCCGCTCCGCCGCCATGAAAATCCTCATCGTAGAAGATGAACCCCGCACCGCCAGCGCCCTCGACCTCGGCCTCTCCGAATGCGGGTTCTCCGTCGAAGTCACCTCCCGCGGCGATGACGCCGTCGAGCGCATCTGCGCCTCCGCCTTCGACGCCGTCGTCATGGACATCATGCTCCCAGGCATGGACGGCCTCTCCGTAGTCAAACAACTCCGCCAGCGCTCCAACTCCACCCCCATCCTCCTCCTCTCCGCCCGCGGCGAGGTCAACCAGCGCATCGAAGGCCTCAACGCCGGAGCCGACGACTACATCGCCAAACCCTTCGCCATGGGCGAAGTCGTCGCCCGCCTCCACGCCCTCACCCGGCGCGGCGGAGAAGCCAAAGCCATCCTCCTGCGCGTCGCCGACCTCTCCCTCGACGTCGCCTCCCGCGTCGCCTCCCGCGCCGGACGTCAGATCGACCTAAGCACCCGCGAATTCCGCCTCCTCGAAACCCTCATGCGCAACCAGGGCTCCGTCTGCCCAAGGTCCATGCTCCTCCAGGAAGTCTGGGAATACGACTTCGATCCCGGCACCAACCTCGTCGACGTCTACATCCGCAAACTCCGCGAGAAAGTCGATAATGGTTTCGACCGACAACTGCTTCACACAGCCCGCGGAATCGGCTATGTGATCCGGGAATGACCGGCCCCGACGCCACTTCCCAGCATCCGCCCCCGCGCGGGACGTCCTCTCTGCAGAGACGCCTCACGTTCATCCATTTCGCCCTCTTCAACATCGCCATTCTCGTCACGATCTTCTTCGCATGGCAGAATCTCTACATCCTCCCCAACAGCGATGACCCGGCGGAAGCATCGAAATCCCCGGTCGCCCAACTGAGCGAAATCGTCATCAAATCGATCATCCCGCTCGCCGTCATCGACGTCATCAGCTGGCTCCTCATCCGCAGAACCTTCCGCCCGGTCCAGAATCTCATCAGCGCAGCGGAGAAACTCACCACGGAAAACCTCCACGCCCCCCTCCCCGTCACCGGCAGCGGCGACGAAGTGGACCGCCTCGCCTGGGTCCTCAATAACCTCACCTCCCGCCTCGCCGAATCGTTCGAACGCATCCGTGGCTTCACCCTCCACGCTTCCCACGAACTCAAAACTCCGCTGACGATCCTGCACACCGGGTTCGAACGCGCCCTCCTCAACCCTCAGCTCTCGGAGGAGGAACGGGAACAGCTCCTCTCATGGCAGGACGAAACCCTCCGCCTCAACCGCATCGTCTCCGGCCTTTCCCTCCTCACCAGAGCCGATGCCCAGCAGGTCGTCCTCCAGCCGGAACCCGTCGAACTGGGCTCACTGCTCCAGGACCTCGCCGAAGACACCACAGCTCTCGGCCAGGCCTCCGACCTCAAGGTCACCTGCTCCATCCCACAGCCGGTCACCGTCTCCGCCGACCGCCACCGCCTCCGCCAGCTCTTCCTCAACCTCGCCGACAACGCCGTCAAATACAACGAACCCGGCGGATCCGTGCGCATCAGCCTCAGCCGCTCAGCCCGCGACGCCATCGTCGAAATCACCAACTCCGGCCCCGGCATCCCACCGGAATCCATGCCCAGCATCTTCGAACGGTTTTACCGCGGCCCCGAAAACCAAAGCCGCCGCATCGATGGCTCCGGCCTCGGCCTCAGCATCGCCAAATGGATCGCCGACGCCCACCACGGATCCCTCTCCGCTCAGTCGGATCACGGCCTCACCACCCTGACCCTCCGGCTGCCCCTCGCCCCCGAAAAAACCACCTCCGCAGCCTCCCCGCACGCCGCCCACCCATCACAAGGCAGCGCAACCGCTCCAGCAATCCCGCGCCACTGATTTCACCAGACACCCACCGGAAAAACCGTCATTCCGGACACCGGAAACCTTGCACTTTTCCACGGACCCGGCAGCATGCCGGTTCCCGACTGCGTCTTCCCCGCCGGTTCCGGGCCTCCACCAACCGCCTCTCCACTTCGATGATCCCCGGCCAGCGATCCTCGGAATCCCTCCAGTTCCGCTGCCCCCAGTGCCGCACCCTCCTGCAGATTCCCCCGGAACTCGCAGGAACCAAAGGATCGTGCCCCACCTGCTCCACTATCCTCACAGCCCCCTCCCTGCCAGACCCGCCCGCAAAGCCCCCCGCCCCCTCACCCGCGCCACCCGCGGCCGGGAATGCAACCGCCTCCAGCGAAACCGTTCCGCCGGCAGTTCCCCGCTCGGGAATCTTCCGCCCGAGACGCCGCCGCTGGATCGACTTCTCCATCGCCGCCGGAACCGCCGCACTGGTCGCCGGCACCGCATGGGTCTCCAGCATCGGACAAACCCAGCCTCGCCCCGGGAATGCCACGCTGCCTCCCCACTTCCCCGGCCTCATCTCGAGAGAAGATTCTCCCGACCGCGTCCGGCGCGCGGAAGCCTCCGCGCTCGCCAGCGCCTGCCTCGAACAAATCGCTGCCAACCCTTCATCCTCCGCGCTCACCCTGCCAGCCCCGGAAGGCTTCCCTCCCGGACCAGCCATTCCCCCCGACATCCCCACCGCCGAACTCACCACCTCCGGACTCCGCCGCATCCCCGGCTCGGACCGCTACTTCATCATTCTCCAGAACCGCAAAGATCCCCGCAGCTTCCTCATCGAGGAAACCAGCGACGGCCCCCGCCTCCACACCGCCGCCCTCGCCCAGCAGATCAGCAATTCCCCCGCCGGACGCCTCCGCGATTTCCCCTCCAAACCGCACGAAACCCCGCTCCACGCCTACGTGCTCATCCGCGAAGCCTCCCCCCAGACCGATCTCGCCGAACGCGCCGCCAAACCAGGCATCGGTGGATGGCAACTCGTGGAAATCGCCGACCCCTTCGCCCAGGATTCCCCTTTCTCGTTCGTCGCCTGCCTCGACCCAGCCTCTCCCGCCGGCCAGACCTTCGCACGCTGCCAATCCCAACGCTCATGGAATCCTGCCGTCGTCCGCCTGCGCTGGCACACCGGCGGCTCAACCGACTTCGTGGAACTCGCCGCCTTCCTCCCTTCCACATGGACGTGCCAGCCCAACCGCTCAGACCCACGGGCCACCCAGACGACCCCATGACCATCCTCGTCAAACCATCCCCTCGCCTGCAGAAGCACCCGTTCTCGCTCTCCCCTCCCCCCGTCGACGCCGCCGGCCTCGCCGAACGCGTCGGCGTCTTCACCCGCCGCAGCATCAAAAACGAAGCCAAGGCCGCAGGCCTCCGCCTCGCCGTGGCCATGATGGACCTTACCACCCTCGAAGGAGCCGATACCGAAGGGAAAGTCCAGCACCTCTGTGCCAAAGCCCGCCAGCCCATGGCCGAACGCTACGGCTGCCCGCAGGTCGCCGCCGTCTGCGTCTACCCGCCATTCGTCAGCACCGCCCTCAAGGCACTCACAGGCACCCCCATCAAGGTCGCCAGCGTCGCCACCGCCTTCCCCAGCGGCAAAGCCCCCCTCCAGACCCGCCTCGCCGAAGTCCGCCACGCCGTCAGCGACGGAGCCCACGAAATCGACATGGTCATCGACCGCGGTGCCTTCCTCTCCGGCCAATACAGCCGCGTCTTCGACGAAATCGCCGCCGTCCACGCCGCCTGCGGCCACGCCCACCTCAAGGTCATCCTCGAAACCGGCGAACTCCAGACACCTGACAATATCCGCCTCGCCAGCGACCTCGCCATCCAAGCCGGAGCCCACTTCATCAAAACCAGTACCGGAAAAGTCCAGCCCGCCGCCACCCTCCCGGTCACCCTCATCATGCTCGAAGCCATCCGGGACCACTTCCATGCGACCGGGAAAATGGTCGGCATGAAACCCGCAGGGGGCATCCGCACCGCCAAGGAAGCCCTCCAGTACCTCGTCATGGTGCGCGAGACCCTCGGCTCCGCATGGCTCACCCCGGAGTGGTTCCGCTTCGGCGCCAGCAGCCTCCTCACCGATGTCACCATGCAGATCGCCAAACTCTCCGACGGTTCCTACCAGCGAGCCTCGGAAGTCCCCCTCGCCTGACACCTTCCCATGAATCACCCAGAACCCAGAACCCCTGCCATGAAACCAACCGCACTCCATCTCGTCATCTTCTCCTCCCTCCTCGCCACCGCCACCGCCGGCGACAGCCCCTTCAATGGCAAGGATACCTCCGGCTGGGAAGTCAAGAAACGCGACGGCCATAGCTCCGCATGGACCGTCGGCGCACCCGCCCCGGACTCCGCCAACCAAGGCATCCTCGCCGTCAAACCCGGCGGCGACGCCCTCGTCAATGCCGTTCCCGGCCACGGCAAAGGCATCGATATCCACTCGACCGCCACATGGGGCGACGCCCGCATCGAACTCGAAGTCATGGTCCCCAAAGGCTCGAACAGCGGCATCTACGTCATGGGCGAATACGAAGTCCAGGTCTTCGACAGCTTCGGCAAAACCGACCCCGGCCCCGGCGACATGGGCGGCATCTACGGTGCCAGCGCGCCCAGACTGAATGCCTCCACCGCCCCAGGCTCATGGCAGAAATATGTCATCGACTTCCAAGCCCCCCGCTTCGACGCCTCAGGAAAGAAAACCGCCAACGCCAAGTTCCTGAAAATCGAACTCAACGGCAAGGTCATCCACGAAAACATCGAAGTCGCCGGCCCCACCCCGGGCGGCCTCTCGGGCAAGGAAGCCCCCACCGGCCCCATCCTCTTCCAGGGCGACCACGGCCCCGTCGCCTACCGCGCCATCAAAGTCTCGGAACTCCCGAAACAACCCTGAGGCCCCACGAGACCTGACTCGGGAGCCTGTTGAAGAACCCGCGCCGGTAAAGCGCCGGCGGGGAAGGCTTCCCCGGGGCCACGGCGCAGCCGCTCTTCCAGATCCCTGCTGAACCCAGATCCGCCGCCGGATCCGGTTCTTCAGCAGTCTCTCAAGGCAGCATCCGCATCCCGTACACCCAGCGGCCGCTCAGCGAGGAACTCTCCGGGCGAGCCGCTGGTTGTAGTGAATCGACGCCTTCAGCGACTTGATCCGTGCCACAATCGGCCGGAATGACCCCAGAATCTGCTGAATCTGCGGGTCACGGCTGTCAAGATGCCGACTCAGAAACTGACCAATCAGAAAGCTGATCTCTCCCTTGCGCGTCTCCACCGCTCCAATCCTCGCGGACAACTCGGCTATGTACTTCGACCGCTTCCCGATTTCGGACACCAGTTCCTTCGTCTCGAGCTTCAGTTGATCGCGCCGCGCGGCCACATCCGCCTCGACCTGCTGCACTCCCTGCTCAAGCCGCTCCACATCGGATTCCAGCCGCGCAATCTCCGCCAGATCCTTCGTGTGCTCATCCTTGAGCCGGACCAGAGTCGACCGCGTCTTCTCGACCTCGGGAGCATATTCCTCGCCACGCTTCTTGAGGACTTCAAGCTTGGCCTTCAGACTCGTGAACCGCCGGCGCGTCTCCCCATCCCGCTCCTTCACCGCCTCCACCTCGTTCATGATCTCCACCGCCTTGTCCATCAGCTCTTTCCTGCGCACCTGAATCGCCTCGATGTGACGCTCGGCCACCTCCTCGATCGCATACAGCCGATCCTTGGCCTCTTCGTTCTCCTCCGTAAGCCGCTCGGACTCGGCAATCATCTTCTTCTGCCGCTCATCCAGATCACTCAGCTGCCAGTACTCCCCGGAAACTTCATCGACCTGTTCCATCGACGGCCACGCCAGCTTTCCCAGCAGGTCCTGCGCCTCCGCCAGCAACTGCGTCTCGCGCGTCACCGCACTCCAGCGCGCCCGCTCCTGCTTGATGCCGAACTGCCACGCAAGGCGGCGCATGAAAAATCCAAGTGCGTTCATCCGAAGGGGGGAAATCTGAAATCAAACCAGTCAGCAACAGCACCCAATATGGCCCGGACGCCGCCACCCTGTCAAACAGCATTGCACCACGCAGCAACGCACGGACAACCTCACCGCCGCTTCCGCTTCTTTCTGCCGCCGGAATTCCGGACGCCGGATCCCTTCGCCACCCCAGCACCCCCCTCGCCCGCCGCATCTCCCTGATTCTCAGATGCAGAAACCTCTCCAGGGGACTCCGGCGGCGTCTCCGCGCCCTCCACAGCCTCTGCCCCGGACTCCGTCCCCGCAGCGGTATCCTCCACCGGATCCTCTGCAGGGCCAGCAGCCGGGTCCGCCTCCGGTGACAATGCCCCGCGCACCAACTCCGGCACCCCCGCCGCCGGCCCAGGGACTT
>CAZSDE010000015.1:4378-5681 GCA_964605435.1 uncultured Akkermansia sp. | reverse complement strand
CCCCCTCCACATGAAAGCGATGCCAGCCAGCCGCCGCCAGGGAGGCCGCCACCGCAGAAATCCCCGGCAGCACCAGCCAGCGCGGCCAGTGAATCAGCCACGCTCCCGCCAGCAGCGCCATGCCCGCCACTATCCACTGAGACCGCGTCTCCGCCGGCTTCACGGAGCGGCCCGTCTGAATCACCGCGACCGCCTGCGCCATCACCGCCGCCGGAGAAATCCTCTCACCGTTCCCCAGCACCAGGCGACGTCCCACCGCATCGTCTTCCCCCAGCCACAGCAGCAATTCCGGCAACCGCCCCAGCAGTGCACGCTCTCCCGAAGTCACCACGGCCTCCACCTGTTCCCGCGGCAAGGCAAAGACATCGGCGCCGAACGACGGCACCTCCGGAGCAAAGGGCCGATGATACGTGAACCCTCCCGCGGCATCGATGGGAATGCGGACTCCCTTCCCAAGCTCCACCGCTACCCCGGGAACCACACGCACATCACCGCCAGAAATCCCCAGCCACTCCATGACCGCACGCAGCACCACCGCCGGCACCACCCGATCCCCCACCCGCATCAGCAAAGGCACCCGGCAGTTCTCCCCATCGACCGAAACCCGGTCCTCCTTCTTTCCCAGATCCAGCTCGCCCGCACCAGGCGCACCCGGCAAGGCCAGCGGCAGCACCCTCCCAATCGCAGGAATCCCGTCCGCCGACCCCTCACAGGCGAGCACCGGCCAATCCGATCCCAATTCCCCCGCACCACCCGGAGCCACCGCCGAAACCGGAGCCGCCACCGTCAGTACCCCGACCTCCCGCGCCGCGTCCGCCAGCCCAGCCATCCCCGGCCCCACCACCCCACTGCCCACCACGGTCTGCCGCGGACGGTAATCCTTCAGATTCTGCAGCAGCACCTGCCAATCACCCTGACTCAGCGGCCATTCTTCAAATACCCGTTCCTCCCGGTCCCGGTCATCCAGCCGACCCAGCACCACGGCCGCTGGCCCGCCAGCCACCGGCCCACCCGACCACGGATGCCGCGCCATCAGGTCCCGTTGCCGGCCATCCCAGTGCGCAAAGGTGCCCCTCTCCTGCTCCCGCAGCAGCAGCAACCCCAGAATCCCGCCGCACAACAGCCACAGCAGCGTGTTGCGGATCCTCACGCCGCCACCGGCGGTCCGCCCGCCGCCTCCACGGCTCCCGTTCTCAGCTCCAGCACCCGCAGCAGTTCCGGCACCAGCCCCGACTCCCGCAGCACCCCACGCAGATTCTCCAGCGCATGCGGAATGTGACCCAGAAACGCCTTCTTCCCATCC
>CAZSDE010000015.1:1808-4368 GCA_964605435.1 uncultured Akkermansia sp. | reverse complement strand
ACAGCCAGCCAACACCCTCGCGTCACGCCCGAATCCTCCCTCTCCACCCGTCAGCTCCCCGTAGTACTCCAGAAGCGCACGCCGCTCCCCCTCCGGCAGCTGGACATAAGGATCGTACAGCAGCGACGCCAGATCATACTCGGGCAATCCCGCCCGCAGCCCCTGATAGTCAATCAGCCAGGCTCGCCCGTCGCGGATGATGACATTCTGCGACTGGAAATCCCGGTGCACCATCCGGCGGGGCCGCGACGCCAGCTCCGCCCGCAGCTCCGCCAACCCCCGCCCATCCCGCACTGCCGCCAACTCCGCGGACCCGGCCGCAGAAAACCGCTCGGCAAATTCGCGGAAGAAATACTCCTGCTCCCAGCCATACAGCGACTCATCAAACGGCGGCTGCAGCTGCTCACGCAGCACCCCGCGGATTCCCTCCGGCTCAATCGCGTGAATCCTCGCAGCCTGCCGCAGCGTGCTCCGGTACAGTTCCATCCGCTCGCCCTCCCGCTCCCGCCAGTCCCACAAATCCTTCACCCCAAGAGCCTCCAGCCACGCACAGGGCCGCACCGCATCATGCGCATAAACCCGCAGCATTCTCAGCCCCGCTTCCTCCCGCACCTCCGTCGCCGCAAAGAAACTCAGATTGTCCGGCCGGTTCCCCGTGTACATCATCAGGATCGCCGTAGCAGGCCCCCCGGAACGCCCATCCCCGCTCAGACGGTAGTACCGGCGGTCGGACCCTCCCTTCTCAATGGCCTGCCAACCCGGAACCGCCCCCTCCCATCCAGGGACACGACGGCAGCTTTCCTGACAAAGAGACGGAACTTCAGTGGGATCCATGATGAACGCGGTTTCGGCGGAAAAGCGCGGAGCCTAGCCACCTCCTCCGCCGTCTGCAACGCTGGGATTTCGCAAAACAGTTTGCACACCACCCTCTCCCCGCTCACGTCCCAACCCATGGACCGACCCACCGCCATCTCCCAGATCCGCGAAGCCTGCCGCGACATCGCCCGGCTCCTCATGAAGATCCATCCAGCCGTTCCCCATCTCGCCGACGAAAGCACTCAGCACGATTCCTACCAGATCCTCCACCGTCTCACCGTGGAACTGGAATCGCTCAAGAAACGCATCGGCAAACTGGAACGCGAAGACGCCAGCACGGAACTGTAATCCCCTTTCAGACTCAGCGGTCGCCAAAGGAAATCCCCACCGCCCGCGCCGTCGCCACCACCTCGCCCTCCGGATCCACGAGGCGCGGCTTCTCAACCGCTTCCTCAATGGGCACGCTGTCCACATGGTACGCCTGGTAGCTAACCATGTGACCAAACTTGCCTTCCTTGATCAGTTTGACCGCCTTCACGCCAAACCGCGTCCCCAGCAGGCGGTCCAGACTCGTCGGACTGCCGCCCCGCTGCAGGTGACCCAGAGTACACGAACGCGTTTCCTTCCCGGTCATCTCGGCAATCCGCTGCGCCACGGCCTCGCCCACCCCACCAAGCCGATGCTCGGAGGACTCACTCTTCTCCTTCGTCACCAACCCCCCATCCGGCAGCTTGGCACCCTCCGCCACAACTACCATCGTGCTGTGCAGCCCTTTCGCCTCGCGCGCCTCCACCGCCTTCTTGATCGAATCAAACGTAAACGGAATTTCCGGAATCAGAATCACATTCGCCCCGCCCGCCATGCCACCCCACAGCGCAATCCAGCCGGCATTCCGACCCATCACCTCCACCACCATGACCCGCTTGTGACTGTCCGCGGTCGTGTGCAGCCGATCAAGGGCGTCCACCACGGTGCTCACCGCAGAATCAAAGCCGAATGTCATCGCCGTCGCCGCCAGATCGTTGTCGATTGTCTTCGGCACACCCACCACGGGAATCCCGGCCTTCATAAGCTGCATCCCCGTCGTCAGCGACCCATCCCCGCCCACCACCACGAGAGCCCTGATCTCCAAAAGCTTAAGCGTCGTCTTGGCCCGCTCGATGATCTCCGTCGGCACCTGCATCACGTTGCCCTCTCCCACCTTCGCCGCAAAATGCCCCTTGTTCGTCGTACCCAGAATCGTCCCCCCAAGCTTCAGAATGTGCGAAATCTTGTCAGGATCGAGAACCGAATAATCTCCCGGCGGCAGCATGCCCTCGAATCCATCGCGGAATCCAATGACCTCCCAGCCCAGCTTGTTGGCCGCCCCCACTACTCCGTAAATGACTGCATTCAGGCCAGGGCAATCGCCGCCGCTGTTGAGGATACCGATTCTCATGATGGTTGGTACAAGTATGGGTGAAAGAAAAGGATTGATGATCAGGGAGCGGCGATGCCCAGAGCGGTGCCGGTGGCAGCCGGACTTCCCGCCGCACGCCAGCGTTCATACGCCGGCCATCCCTGCTGAAGCAAAGTGTATGCCTGATTGAAGCGGTCATTTGCCCCCAGCACCACCACCACGAGACGGTTCGGCACCACCACTGTGCTGCCATCAGGCCGCTTGGTCACCGTGGCCGGCCGCGGAGCCGTCGCCATCAGACACGGACCAGCCGAGGCCGTGGTTCCAGTCTTTCCGCCATCCACT
>CAZSDE010000015.1:0-1798 GCA_964605435.1 uncultured Akkermansia sp. | reverse complement strand
GTTCCGCACGAGCACCGGCCGCGGTCCCCCGCCCCGGATGACCGCAAGCGTCCGCTCGGACTGCGAACTGTAAAAGGATAGACCCGGAGTGCGCAGTCCCCTGACGGTCAGACGCGCCACATCCGCCGCGGTGGAATACCCACCCTGACCCGACTGCCCAAGTCCATGCGGATTCGTGAATCTCGTGTTCCGCATGCCCACACGCTGAGCCAATCCGTTCATCTGACTCACAAAGGCAGCCATGGGATTGCCTCCCCCCATGCCCGCAGCCACCAGCTTTTGCCCGAAATGCAGGGCAAGGGCCTCCGCCGCCGCATTGTCGCTCGCCATCATGGCTGCATAAAGTCCATCCCGCACGGTCAACTGATCTCCAGGCACCAGATTGAGCGGCCCCCGCTCCTCCAGCATCATCACCGAAGGCGGCACCGTCATCAGTTCCCCCGCATCCCCCCGGCTGCTGTTCAGATAGTCAAGCACCACAATCGCCGTCGCCACCTTGGTCAGACTCGCCACCGGTCTCCGCTGGTCCGCCAGATGCGCCAGCACCACATGCCCATCATTGGCATCTGCCACAAGGTACGACCCAATCCCCGGATACACCGGACCGATCGCCGCCACCGCAGTCCCCGCATCCGGTGAGACCGGGGTCGTGACACAGCCGACTCCACCCACCGCCACCGTCATGGCAGCACACAGCCGAAGCAGAGAATGTTGGATCTTCATGGGAACTCGGGAGCCGCCGGATGCGCAGCCCCCCCGATCCATAACGGTCGATTTCCTCCGCGCAAGTCGGATGGTTCCCCACCTGCCGAAATCACCGCGCCAGCCCGGCACGCAACGCGCCATGCCAGGTTGCATCAATCCTTCGCCGACTTCTCGGCAACCCCAAGGGCCGCCGCCGGCGTGGCAGGCCGCCCCACCGCCAGCACCGGAGTGCCCGTGGCATCGCACACCCGCAGCTGAAATTCCCATTCCACTGTCCAGGTCTCGGTTTGCTCGTTCTGACAGCATTTCACAAGGATCTCGTTGGCTCCCTTCTTCAGACGCACCGGCATCCGGTACTGGTCAATCTCCCGTCCCCGGTGATATTCGTCCCGCGCAAAGAGCAACTCGCCATTGAGCCACACCTTCCATGCATTCTTGCAGCCCAGCCGGATCTCGGCATCGCGTTCCTCCGCCGACTCGAAAACCGTGCGCGCATAGGCCGTCGCTTCCTTGATCATCCCCACCGACTTGTTGAAATCAAGCAGTCCAAACTGATCGGCGGAAACCGCCGGCTTCCACCGCACCGGATTAGGTTCCCCAGCCTTGAGCGGCTTGCCGTCATACACCGCCGCCCCATCGAAACCCTTCTCGGGCGGAAACACGGTGGCAAACCCCCCGCGGCCATCATTTTCAAAAGGACCGGCCACCTGCCACTCCATGACAAAACCGAAATGCGCCGGCAGATCCACGGGCTGACCCTTTTCCCGCAGCGCATCGGCAGCCTCGCGGATCTGATCTTCGTCCCGCGCCGCCCCCAGGACCTTGCGCAGCTGCCCAATGTCTCCCGCAGCCTTCGCCGCCGCCAGCAACCGGGCCACCGGCTCACGCCGCAACTCCGCCGCCGGATCTTCCAGAAAATCAGGAATCAGCCGCTCCCACACCGCCGCATCGCTGCGCCGCAGCAGCTCCATCGCCAGAATCCGCCCCGCAGGCCGGTTTGCCGTGTCCCGCGCAAAAGCCTCCAGCGGCCCCACCGGCAGCTTGCCTCCTGTCTTCGCCGCAATCGACGACACCGCCCCGCGGATCCAGTTCG
>CAZSDE010000014.1:14143-20471 GCA_964605435.1 uncultured Akkermansia sp. | reverse complement strand
TCGGTGTGGGGTCCGGTGGCCACGATGCGGTAGTGGTTCCAGGAGTCCGGCCGGGCGAGGGTGCGGAAGGATTCCGCAGCAGCGAAGGGATCGGCGGCGGTCCGGCCATCGGGCGCGATGGATGTGCGGGTGCCGCGTTCCATGACCAGACCACGGCCATGTTCATCGTAGATTCGTCCGAGCCATTCCCGGCCATGGTCGAGATCGCACTGGAGACCGCTGGCGGATCCATCGGGGGCCCGGTGCGAGCGGATCTGGATTCCGCTGTTGGCGGAGGGATGACCGGAGATGCGGAATTCGCAGGTGAATTCGAAATCGTGAACAGTTCCCTGCCACCAGAGCCATTCGTTGCGGTCGAGGCGGCTGGTGATTTCGCCGGTGATGGCTCCGTCGGCGACCTTCCAGATGGCAGGGTTGCCCTCCCAGCCGGAAAGCGTGGTTCCGTCGTGCAGGGACACGGCGGCAGCGGGCGGGGTGGCGCGGAGACCGCTGATGAAGAGCGGAAGGAAGGCGAGACTGCGGAGAGAAAGCATGGCGGAATCGCAGAAACGCCTGCCGCCTTCCGTGGCTGTCATCCGCCAGCGCGGGCACGTTCTTCAGTCGAGCAGCGTGTTACGCACATCGAAGACCGAGAGGAGCTTCCAATCACGGTCGGGCGCATCGTAGCGGGCGCTTTCTGCGATTTCCACCCTCCAGCGTCGGCTTTGCTTCGCGGTGTAGGAAAAGAAGGAAGGTTCGTCGAGGAACCCCAGCGAAGCGTAGACGGATCCTCGGTCCGGGCCGGCGATGATTTCGCCGCGGTTCATCGACTCCAGCTTTCCACTGGCGACGCGGATCACGCGGACGTCCCCGCTTTCGCGTCCATCCGGATCGATGAAGAGGAAGCGGAGGTACCCAGATTTGCCGCCGTCCGGGGCGATGGTGAAATTCACTTCCGGGATGATCACCGGGGAACGTTCACCGGGTGTTGGGAAGGGGACTTCGATGCGGCCGACGCGATCGGTTTCCTTTGTGTGCCGCCATGCCGCCGAAGCTTCGGTGATGCGGACGAGGTCCCCGGAAATCGGCAGTTCCGGCCACGGGCGGCTCGGTGTGCGGGCTTCTTTCGGTCGCGAGGCGATGAGCGTAGAGGTGTACCACGTGGCGGCCGCGGCGAGAGCGAGGGCGCACACCGCGAGGGCGGCCTTTTCCTTCAGGGAAAGCGGTGGCCGCCGGTCGTTTCCTGCCGACGTTTCCGTTGCGCTGATGACCGGGCGCGACAGGAGGCTGTCGATGCTGTCGGGTGCCTTTGCCGGAACTGCCGGAGCAGTCGGTGGTGTCGGGGTGGAAGCCGCTGGGGCAGTAGTGCGGGGCGCGGCTTGCTCCGGAAGCGACTGAAGAAACTCAGCAGGATGGCGTGGCGCGTGGGCCTCGTTTTCTTCGAATGCAAAGATGTCGTCGTCGCCGCCGCGCCGGGTCGAAGCGGACCGAGCTTTTTCCGGTCCTGGATCGTGCGGTGAAGGGGTCTGGGTATCCATTCCGGTGTACTGGGAGGGGGCTTGGGCAGCCGCTGGGGACTGCTGGGGCGAACTGACCCGGATGGAATGCCGGAGGCGGGGCAACGGCCGGAACGGTGCGCCGGAGGCTCACGTACTGAAGGCATAGCGTTCCAAAAATGACATTGCAAGAAAAGAAGTATCCCCTAGGGTCCCGTCGCCGTTTCTTCACCCAACCTGACATCCATGGCTGACCGCGACAATAAGCACAACGAAAACGTTTCCGGGCACTTCTACGTAGATGACCAGTGCATCGACTGCGACCTGTGCCGGGAAACTGCTCCGGCGAACTTCACCCGGCACAACGAAGGGGGCTATTCCTACGTGTACAAGCAGCCGGAGACGGATGAGGAGCGCGAGCAGTGCGAGGAAGCCATGCAGGGATGTCCAGTGGAGGCGATCGGCTCCGACGGATCTGATTGACGTCCCCACGCACGGCGGCGCAGGCTGAATTACCGGGAAGGGCGAATGCCGCGATGAGTACTCAATCCGAGCACTCATCCGGTGAAGGGAAACCATCCGGCGCTGCCTCAAAACGACGCGGAGAAGTTCTTCTGGAGCGGCAGAGACGCCGTATCCTGGCGGAATGGCGGGGAGTCTACGTGCCCCCGGATCTCAGCGGGTACGAGCGCAAGGTGGGTGACCTGGTGCAGCGCGTGCTGCGCCGGGCCGGCCTTCCGGAGCAATCCTCCCACGAAGAGATGGCGGCCCAGTGGGAATCACTGGTCGGGCCGTTTCTTGCTGCGCAGTCGCGTCCCACGGCGCTGCGGCGTGGAGTGCTGGAGGTATCGGTCATGCAGTCGGCCGTGCGTTACGAACTGGAGCGGCAGTGGAAGCGGAAAGTGCTGACCCGCCTTCAGGAAACTTTCGGCCGCGATCGGGTGAAGGACGTTCGTTTCATTCCGGGCTGAACGAATTGGCCTCCGGCATTGAAACTGCTGACTGCTATTCCCTGCGATGACGAATCGAGATTCCGGTGCCCATTCCCTGCGTGAGCATGGATTTCAGAAGCGTGATGATGACCTGAAGATGCTGGCGGGGGTATTTGCCTCCGTGCTGCGGAGGATTGGCGAGGAAGAACTGGCTGAGATGCTGCCGGACGAGAGACATGATGTTCCCGCGGACCGCAGAGCCGGTCGGAAGCTGGGTCAGGCCTATTCCATCTGGTTTCAGCTTCTCAATATTGTCGAGGAAAGGACGGCGGCCCGGGTGCGGCGGGAGCGCGAGAAGCAGTCGGGTCCTGCTGCCGAGCGGGGGCTGTGGGCGCAGCAGGTGCGTGCGCTGCGGGACGCGGGCCTCACGGCGGAGCAGATTCTGCCGGTCCTGGCAGCCGTGCGGGTCGAGCCGGTGCTCACGGCGCATCCGACCGAGGCCAAGCGCGAGACGGTGCGGGAACGGCACCGGGAAATCTATGAACTGCTCAACCGGATGGACAATCCGGCCTTCACGCCGCGGGAGCGTGAGCGCATGCAGCACATGCTGGGGACGCAGCTGGAGAGTCTGTGGCGGACGGGGGAGATTCATGTGACCCGGCCGTCGATCGAAGCCGAACTGCAGAACGCTCTGCACTACCTTCGGGAAGTGTTCCCCGAGGCTGTGAGCCGAGCGCACATTCACCTGCGCGAAGCCTGGGAATCAGCCGGCTTCGATTCGGCCGCGCTGGAGGAACTGCCGCCGCTGGTGAGATTCGGGACATGGATTGGCGGCGACCGCGATGGACATCCCTTTGTGACGGCCGAGGTGACTCGCAAGGCGCTGGCGGCGCTGCGCCACAGTGCCCTGCGGGTGCATCGCCGGGCCCTTGAGCAGATTGCCTATCAGTTGCCGCTGAGTCAGCTCTTCATGGAGCCGCCAGCTGGGCTGGGGGAGCTGACCGATCGCCTGCGGGAGCGTTGCCGCGGGATTCCGGGATGCGATCCGGAGTGGATTGTGCAGCGGAACCGCGAGGAACCGTGGCGTACGGCTGCCTATCTGATGCGGGCCCTTGTGATGGGAGCCATGGAGGAAGTTCCGGCACCCGGGGCGTACCGGAATCCGGGCGAGCTGGAAGCAGATCTCCGGTCGCTCGGAGAAACCCTTGCGGTCTCTGGGGCCGGTGGATTTGCGGCGGAATTCGTGGCTCCGGCCCGGCGAAGGCTCGCGGCCTTCGGATTCCATTCGGCGGTTCTTGATGTCCGGCAGAATTCGGCCTGGCATGAAAAGGCACTGTCGCAGCTGCTGGCATGCGCGGGTCTGCTGGATGACCGGTCCTTCAGTGCATGGAGCCGGGAGGAGAAGCGGGCACTGCTCGACCGCGAGCTGAACTCACCGCGGCCGTTTCTGGCCCCGGGGATGCGGGCCGGGCCGGAGGCGGATGCCGTGCTTGCCTGCTACCGGGTCCTTGCGGAGCAGATGACGCAGCATGGCACGGATGGACTTGGGTCGCTCATTGTCTCGATGACCCGCTGCACGGAGGATCTGCTGACGGTTTATGTGCTGGCCCGGGAAGCGGGGCTTCTGCGCTGGACGGACGGCGGCATGGTGTGTCCCCTGCCGGTGGTTCCCCTTTTTGAAACGATGGGCGACCTTGAGTGCGCGCCCGGGATTGTGGCGGATTTCCTTTCACACCCGGTGACGAGGCGCAGTCTTCCGGAGGGTGGTACCTTCCAGATGATGGTGGGGTATTCCGATTCGAACAAGGACTGTGGCATTCTGGCGAGTCAGTGGGCCCTGCACCGTGCGCAGCGCGGTCTGGCGGAAGTGGTGGCCTCTCATGGGCGGATTCCCGTGTTCTTTCATGGACGCGGCGGCACGGTTGGCCGGGGTGCGGGTCCGACGCACTGGTTCATGGAGGCGCTGCCGCATGGGTCGCTTGGGGGCGTGCTGCGGATGACGGAGCAGGGAGAGACCATTGCCGAGAAGTACGCCCATCTGAATTCCGCGGTGTATCACACGGAAGTGCTGGTGGCGTCTGCGGCGGCGGCGGCCGTGCGGCATCGGCTTATGCCCGATCCAACGGTTGACGCGGCGCCGGTGATGGACCGCATGGCGGCATGGAGCCGGGATGCCTACCGTGGACTTCTCGAGGCTCCGGGTTTCCTGGCATTCTACCGCAGTGCGACACCGATCGATGCGCTGGAGAATGCGAGAATCGGTTCACGACCCGTGCGCCGGTCCGGTCAGCCTTCTCTGGATGATCTGCGGGCCATTCCGTGGGTTTTTTCCTGGACCCAGGCGCGTTTCTATCTGCCGGGGTGGTATGGATCGGGCAGTGCGCTGGCGAGACTGCAGGAAGAAGACCCGGAAGGCTTTGCCCTGCTGCGGGGCATGCTGGGAAAATCGCCCCTGATCCGCTATGTGCTCACGAATATCGAGAGTTCGCTCGTCAGTGCGAACCTTGAGATCATGGAATGATATGCCGGTCTGGTGGGCGATGCGGTCCTGCGGAACGAATTCATGGGCCGGATTCTGAGCGAATACGACCGGACCACGCGGATGCTGGCGTTGCTGTTCTCCGGATCCTTCGAGGAACGCAGGCCGCGGCTGGCGGAAACCCTGGGAATACGGGAAGGTGCGCTGCGCATGCTGCATCGTCAGCAGATTGCCCTGCTGCGGGATTGGCGGGGCATGCTGGCCGGTGGAGATAGCGTCAAGGCGGACCAACTGCTTCCCGACATTCTGGTCTCGATCAATGCACTCGCATCGGGTCTGCGCACGACGGGCTGACGGTTGGTGGTTCCGGTTGTCAGGGACTTCGGCAGGCTGCATGACGATGCAGTTTGTCACTGCCATGAAATTGCTGCGCATTGCCATGATCATCCTGCTGACGGGAATGCCATGGTCTGTGGTGGCAGGAGAGGGGCTGTCGGGCATGGATGCCATCCGTGCCGTGGTGCGGGAACGAGGGACCGGCTATCTGAATCGGGTGGTGCAGTGCCGCGGGGAGCATGGGGCCGACCAGCCGGAAGCCTGGCGGGTGGTGGCGTCCGATCCTTCGGACCGCCGGGGTGGACTGCGGGAATTCTTCGTCAATGCCGCCGGTGTGGTGACCGAGGGAACGGTCGCCGCGGCGGTGGCCGGGGCCCGCATCCCGCTGAAATCAGTGAAGACCGACAGCACGGCCGCCTTCCGGCTGGCTGAGGGGGCGGCGCGGCAGGCCCGCGTGGGATTTCATGCGGTGGACTATCAATTGGCTGCCTCTGGTTCACCTGCGGTGCCGGTCTGGCAGATGAGGCTGCGGGACGCACTGGGGCGGACGGTTGGTGAAGTGGCCGTTTCGGCCTCTGCGGGCAGGGTGCTGCGGACCCAGTGGTACCGGGTAGTGGAAAATCCACCTGACGAAGCCTCCGGCCATGCGGCGGGATCGTCCGCCGAAGAACTCTGGTACCGCACGAGGGAAGTGGCCGGACGGGGAGCCGGAGTGGTGCGCGATGGCATTTCGCGGGCGGGGACGTGGATCCGGGGGAAGGTGCGACGCGATGGCATGGCGGAGCCATATTACGTTCCGCCGCCCGCTCCCTCTCCGGCTGCCGGTTTCCGCTAGCCGGGGCCCCTTTGCTCGAGCAGGAGCTTGGCGGCCATGAGAATGACCGTGGTGATGAGGACTGGTCGGATGATGCGGGCACCCTTGCGGAGGACCATGCCTGATCCGAGGTGGGCCCCGGCCAGCTGACCGGCGATCATGACGGCGGCCACGTCGAAGCGGACTGAGCCTGCGGCGAGGAAGACGGCCAGGGAGGCGAGGTTGCTGGTGAGGTTCATGACCTTGGTATAGGCGGTGGCGACCCGCCGGACCTCATCGCGTCCCTTCGTTT
>CAZSDE010000014.1:0-14133 GCA_964605435.1 uncultured Akkermansia sp. | reverse complement strand
CCGGTCCGAAGGCTCCGTCGTAGGCACCGAGCAGAAGACCCAAGACGAGACTGAATCGTCCGGCATTCATGCGTGGTTCCGCTGCGGCATCGGTGATCCGCGGAGAGAAGGCGGTATATCCCGCAATGGCGATGAGCAGCCATGGAATGACATGCCGGAGCCAGTCCACGGGCAGCGAAGAGACGAGGGCAGCTCCGGCGGCGGCCGCGAGAGCGGTCCACAGAATTGTTGTTGAGAGCCGCTGGCCCTTCAGCAGTCCGGCGCGGGCGTAATTGCGCACGGCGAGGGCTGTGCCGCAGCATGACTGCATCTTGTTGGTGCCGAGAGCCGTCTGGGGATCGAGGCCTACCCAGAGCAGGGCCGGAACCGTGAGGAGTCCGCCTCCCCCCGCAATGGCATCAATGAACCCGGCCGCCATGGCGACGGTGGCGAGTCCGGCATAGTGCCACCATTCCATCCGGTTGGTTCCGAGGGTTTACGGAGCGGTGGGATCGGAGGCGGGAGCCGATTCGAGGGCCTGGCGGGCCTTGTCGGCGGCGAGGGCGGCCTTGCGCTGGATTTCCTCGGCCGAGGGAAGCGCGGCGAGCACATCCGCGGGAATGAATCCATCGGAAACCATTTTGGTAAGGCACTTCTTGCGTTCCGCGAGTGCCTTGCCGGCGTCGCGTTCCCGGCTGAAGCGGTCCTTCGCTTCATCGCTGCGCTGACGCAGCCGCGAATAGATATCGCCGCCGAGCAGCGAGGAAATATCCACCTTCATGGCCTGCCGCGATACGCCGGAATCCGTCACCGGTTCCCCATTGATCGGGCCACCGCTGTATTTCGGGAACATGATGGCGGCTTCGGGGCAGACCCGCGAGCAGGCCGGGCAGTTCGTTTTGCAGTTGTCGTTGTTCTGGACCTGAATCTTGCCTTCGCCGCTTACGCCATAAACATCGAACAGGCAGAAGCTGAGGCACTGCATGCAGTTCGTGCAGCGCGAATAGTCAATGACCGGGAACCATGGCTTCCAGAGACCAGGCTGGTTCATCGGGCGTTCGCCTCTGGCGCGGTCGACGGCGTCGGCGACCTTCTCCGCGGCCACCGCCGAGATGTCGAGGGTGGCGATGCGGCGGGCTCCGGCGGCGTCTGCCAGTGCCGGGGCCTTGCCACCGAAGCATCCGAGTACAAGGAGGGTGGATTCGCCGTCGGACAACCCGGCACGCGCCCCGCCGGTGCTCACCGAGTAGCCCCGGTCAAGCAGTGCACTCAGAATACCGGCCCGGACGGCTGGTTCGAGCGGTTGGGCACCGCTTCCTTCATAGAGAAGAACGTGGAAATGGGGAGCAATGGCCATGGGGAAAGTGGGATCAGTCGGCGGTGGAATCGATTTCCGGGATCGCGAGGCGGCTGGCGGCCCCTCCTGAATCGAGGCGGCGCATATTCACAACTTCTGTCTGACCCGGGTCGAGCGGCGCATCGGCGGAATGAAACAGCCAGAGCACGGCGCGGCGGTGACAGGCGGCGACCTTGAGCGGCCCGCTTCCCGCAAGGTCGCGCAGCAGCGGGTCGCGCCGGGCGGCCATCTCGCAGAGGTCGGCCACCGCCGTAAAGGGCTGCCCAGACGCCGCAAGCTGCGCCAGCACTCCGTCCTTCACCTCCTGGGGAACGACCTGGGCGTAGGCGCAGCGGCAGTAGACAATGCGGGGACCTTGAGAATCGGGAGGCATCACTGACGTCCAGTATTCCGGCTGCGCCCGCCTTTCAACGACCAAACCCTTCCGTAATCAGGCCGACCCGGAACAAGGGGGTGGCGGCGCTCGCAGAGAACCTTCCTGATCATCAACCAAGCGAAAATATCTTTATTTTCTAATTGAAATGCCTGCGTGTGCTGATATGACCGGAGCCAGCAGGGCGGATTCAATCCGTACCTGCGTTGAGGGATTGAGGCGGCACCGGTTTTTGGGTTGAGGTACTAGCCGGTGCCGCCTCATGTTTCCCGGAACGACGGGATGGGATCATCAGACGAAGAGATGCTGCGGTGGGTCGCCCGACAGTGGCTTCACTCCCGTGTTGACGTGGCTGAAAAGGCCATTAGAGTCACCCTCCGAAGAAAAGCGGGAAGTGATTCCCGTTTTTTTGTTTTTTACACAGCATCATCTTTATGACCAGCGAACTTCTGGCCGTCTTCGACTACTACGAGCGTGAGAAGGGCATTCCCCGTGAGAAAATGGTGGAAGCCCTGGAGAGCGCTATTCTGACTGCCGCCCGGAAGGTGATTGGTCCGGCGAGAGAACTGCGGATCGACATTGATCCGGTGAAGGGGACGATCCGGGCGATTGCGAAGCTGATGGTGGTGGAGGAAGTGGCGCAGCCGTACGAGGAGATCGGGTTGGCGGTGGCGCGGAAGATTGCCAGGAAGCAGAAGCTTGAGAAGGTTCCTGAGATCGGTGACGAACTTGAGGTTGAGGTCACGCCGAGCGACATGGGGCGGATTGCCGCCCAGACGGCTCGGCAGGCCATGATGCAGCGGATCCGTCAGGAGGAGAAATCGCTCATTTACGAGGAATTCAAGGATCGGGCGGGAGACATCGTGCACGGGACCGTACGCCGTTTCGAGAAGAGCGATGTGATCATTGACCTCGGCAAGTTCGAGGGGGTGATTCCGAAGAAGGAGCGGGTGGTGACCGAGGATTACAGCATCGGGGACCGGCTGCGGCTCTATGTGGTGGCGGTGGAGAATGGGGCGCGTGGTCCTGAGATCATTCTGAGCCGGGCGCATCCGAATTTCGTGAAGCGGCTGTTTGAGAGTGAAGTGAGCGAGATTGCGGACCGGACGGTGGAGATCCGTTCGATTGCGCGGGAGGCTGGCTACCGCACGAAGATTGCGGTGTATTCCGGCGATTCCAAGGTGGATCCGGTGGGGGCGTGCGTGGGCATGCGTGGAGCGAGGGTCAAGAACATCGTCCGTGAGCTGAACAACGAGAAAGTGGACATCATCAAATGGAGTGATGATCCGAAGCTGTTTCTGAAGGACGCGCTCAAGCCGGCGCAGATTGCCGACGACAAGATCACGGTGGATCCTGTGAACCGCCGCATTTTCGTGAAGGTCCGCGAAGAGGATCTGTCGAAAGCGATCGGGCGGCATGGTCAGAATGTCCGGCTGACCAAGAATCTGATGGGTTGGGATGTGCAGGTGGAACGTGACGAGAGTGCGCATGAGAAGTTCGAGGGCCGGGTCCATGGGGCGGCGAGCGATCTGGCGACGCGTCTGGGCATTGATGCCGAGATGGCGGAGAATCTGGTCCGGAATGGTCTCGTGAGTCCGGATGTCATCAGCACGGCAGAAGCAGAAGACATCGCTGGCATTCTTGAGATTTCGATTGATGCTGCTGCGGACATTCTGGCCAAGGCCCGGGCTCAGTGAGGCTTTCCCGATTTGTCCACCGGCGGCTTGCCGATCCACCGTTTACCCTTTACCCATAAGCCATTTCCGTTCTGAACGGATCCGCGACGTCCTGCATGCCTTCCAAACCCAAATCTTCCAGTTCTCCTTCTTCCGCCGGTTCCTCCCCAGGAGCCCGCAAGACCGTCCGTCCCGCCGCTGAGGAAGCGCCACCGGAAGCCGCGCCCAAACCGGTGCGCAAGACGGCCACGGAGATGAAGAGTGCGGCACTGGATCTTCTCTCGGAGAAGCCAAAGCGGGTGCGGACACCGGCGGCAGCTCCCGCCGCTGCTGCCCCAGTTGCTCCTGCGGCAGCCGCACCGCCGCCTGCCAGGAAGGTGCTGTCCCTGATTGACGGCGAAGACAAGGTCAAGCGCCGCAGGACGCTCGAACCGGTTGCGGAAGTGCCTGCGGCGGAAGCACCGGTTGTGGCTGAAGAGCCGACTGGTCCTGTGGCTGCGGAAGCTGAGGCCGCTACTGTCTTCGTTCCCGGGGACGACAAGGTGATTTCGATCAAGCCTCCCATCGTGGTGCGCGATCTGGCAGAGAAGATGGGCATCAAGGTATTTGTCCTCATCAAGGACCTGATGGAATTGGACATTTTTGCCAATCCATCGATTGCCATCGAGGCGGAAATTGCTGCCCGCATCTGCGAGAAGCACGGATTTGTCTTCGAGCGGGAGAAGCGCAAGGAAGGTGGCGGCATCCACCGGGTGGAGGAAGTCATCGTGGCGCCACCGGCTCCGGAAGAGGCTGAAATCCCCGAGGAACGGCTTGAGCCGCGCGCTCCCATCATCACATTCATGGGGCACGTCGATCATGGCAAGACCAGTCTGATCGACTGTATCCGGAAGGCGAAGGTTGCCGCCGGGGAAGCCGGGGGCATTACCCAGCACATAGGTGCCTACTCCGTCGATCTTGACGGTCACCGGATCACGGTACTGGACACGCCTGGTCACGCCGCTTTCACGGCCATGCGGGCACGGGGAGCGCACGTCACGGATATCGTGGTGCTGGTGGTGGCGGCGGATGACGGGATCATGCCGCAGACGAAGGAAGCCATTGCCCATGCGAAGGCGGCCGGGGTCAAGATTGTCGTTGCCATCAACAAGGCGGACTTGAAGACGGCCAATATCGACCGGGTCAAGAGCCAGCTGCAGGACGAAGGGCTGGCCCCGGAAGACTGGGGTGGCGACACCATCTGCGTGCCGGTTTCGGCGCTGAAGGGCGAAGGGATCGACACCCTGCTGCAGGCGGCGTTGCTGGAAGCGGAAATGCTTGAACTGCGGGCGGATCCAAAGGCTCCGTGCCGGGCGCTGGTGATTGAATCGCGGGTGGAACCAGGCAAGGGACCCACGGCGACTCTCATTCCCCAGATTGGAACCATCCGGATTGGCACGCCTTTCATCTGCGGGCAGTTTTCGGGCAAGGTGAAGAGCATGCTGAATGACCGCGGGCAGCCGATCCGGGAAGCCGGGCCGGCGACTCCGGTCGAGGTGATTGGCTTCAGCGGGCTGCCGGGAGTTGGCGAAGAACTCATCGAGATGGACAGCGAGCGTTCCGCCAAGCGCCTTGGCGAGGAACGGATGGAGGCCGCCCGGATCACGAAGCTGGCGACTCCGCGTCGCGCGGCTCTTGAGACGCTTTTTGCGAGCGCCGAGGATGGTCAGAAGAAGTTCCTCAAGGTGATTCTCAAGACCGATGTCCAGGGATCGCTCGAGGCCCTTTCTGCGCAGCTGCGGGAAATCAAATCGGACAAGGTCAGCCTGAACTTTGTGCTCGAAAGCGTGGGTCCTGTTTCGGAAAACGACATTCTGCTGGCGTCGGCGTCCGACGCGGTGGTTCTTGGTTTCGGGGTCAAGGTGGAAGGCAAAGCTGTCAAGACAGCGAAGGCCGAAGGCGTGCAGGTGAAGCTTTATTCGATCATTTATGAACTGATTGATCAGGTGAAGGAGGCCATGCTGGGCCTTCTGGAACCGGAGACCCGTGAAAAGGTAATCGGTCATGCCCAGGTCAAGCAGGTCTTCAAGATTCAGCGTGGCCGGGTGGGTGGCTGTGTCGTCACCGATGGCCGCATTGTGCGAAGTGCCCGGGCCCGGGTGCTGCGGGGCAAGCAGCCGGTGTACGATGGTGGGTTTCATACCCTGCGCCGGTTCCACGATGACGTTCAGGAGGTCCGCAACGGCCTTGAGTGCGGCATCAGACTTGGTGATTTCAACGAGTACGAACCTGGCGACATCATCGAGTGCTACGAACTCGAGAAGATCGCGCAGTCGCTCTGAGGCGGAGCGGAGTCAGGAACCATCTGTGGTTCACCTGCCTTCCGTGAGAACAACGAAGCTTGCATGTCATGAAGAACCGAGTTGTCCGAGTGAGCGAACTGCTGCAGCGTGAGCTTGGGGCCATGATCACGCGGGAGCATGCCTTTCCGGATGTGCTGGTGACGGTCAACGACATCGAGATGAGTCCGGACCTTCGTCATGCGGTGGTGTTCATCGGGGTGATTGGTCCGGAGCACCGGGGACCGCAGGTGATTGATGCGCTTAATCTTCGGCATGGCGATTACCAGACGCGGCTGAGCCGCCGGGTTGTGCTCAAGAATACACCGCGGCTGCATTTCCGCCTCGACCGGAGTGTGGAGCGCGGCGTCCGGGTGACTGGGATCATGGAGATGATTGACCGTCAGTTGGCGGAATCGGAGGCGCGCGAGTCTGCGGAGTCGGATCCGGCTGAAGAAGAACGGCCGCGGGCGACGGGGGAGTGAATCAAACGGAACGCATTATTTCATGGCTGTACGCACGAATACGACTTTTGGGGAGATGGCGGCGATGTGCCGGGCTGCTTCTTCGGTGGCGGTGCTGTCGCATTACCGTCCCGATGGCGATGCCCTTGGCTCGACCCTCGCGGTGGGGCTGGCGCTGCAGGCTGCGGGGAAGCAGGTGACTTTTCTCAATGAGGATCCTGTGCCGGGCAGTCTCCGGTTTCTGCCTGGCAGCGGGCAGATCCGGCAACCGGATGGCGCTGCTTTGCCGGTGGAACTGGTGATTGCGCTCGACTGTGCGACGGCGGAGCGGCTGGGGGCTGGTTGCCGTGCGGCACTGGAAGGGGCGGGGCCGTGGCTGAACATTGATCATCACCGTTCCAATGAGGGTTACGGTGACTGGCATTATATTGATTCCGGTGCGCCGGCGACTGGTGAGATTGTGCATCAGTTTCTCACAACCGCCGGGTTGCCGGTGACGCGTGAGATTGCCGAAAATCTCTATGTGGCGATCAGCACGGATACCGGTTCCTTTCAGTATCAGGGAACGACCGCGCGGACTTATGAAATTGCGGCTGAGTTGGTGCGTGCCGGCATTGATGTCGCGGAACTGAACCGGGCTACGTATGAGAATTTCCCACGGCGGAGGGTCGAACTGCTCCGCGGTCTCTTTCAGAACATGGAAGTGACGCATGATGGGCGGGTGGCGTCGTGGAGTCTCACGCGCGAGGTCATGGCGGCGGCGGGTGCGCAGCCGGAAGATGCCGAGGGGCTCATTGATCATCTCCGGGGCATTGAGGGAGTGGTGGTGGCGGCAGCGTTCGAGGAACTGGCTGGGCCGGAAGGGAAAGTGAGGCTGAGTCTGCGGTCGAAGAACCCTGCGGTGGATGTGGGCCGTGTTTGTGCGCTTTTCGGGGGGGGGGGGCATCCGCTGGCGGCGGGAGCGAGGCTGACGGGACCGCTGGAGGCGGCGCGCCAACGTGTATTTGCAGCAATCGATGAAGCACTCGTATCCGCCTAAAGCCCGTCCGCCCGAAGCGGAGATTGATGGAGTTCTGCTGATCGACAAGGGTCAGGACATGACATCGCACGATGTTGTGGCGGTGGCACGCCGTCGGCTCAATACGCGGAAGATTGGCCATTGCGGCACGCTGGATCCGATGGCGACTGGTCTGCTGATTCTGGTGGTGGGCAAGGCGACGCGGATTCAGGATCTGCTGATGTCGGAGGAGAAGGAGTATGAGGGGACGCTGCGGCTGGGGGCGAGCACATCCACGCAGGATGCGGAGGGGGAGGTGCTGGAAACGAAGCCTGTGCCGGAGTTGTCAGCCGAGCAGATCGCAGGTGCGTTTGGTCACTTCCATGGAGATTTCTACCAGACGCCTCCGATGGTGAGTGCCATCAAGAAGGATGGCGTGCCGCTCTACAAACTGGCCCGGAAGGGTCAGGTGGTGGAACGCGAACCGCGCCTGGTGACGGTTTTCCAGCATCAGATCCGCCGGATTGCGCTGCCTGACATTGATTTCCGGGTGGTGTGCAGCAAGGGATTCTACGTCCGCACGTACTGTCATGACATTGGTGAGCGTCTGGGATGCGGTGGCCACATGGCGGCGCTCCGGCGCACGAGGAGCGGTCGGTTTTCCGTCGAGGGGGCGCTGACGTTTGCGCAGCTCAAGGAGGTGCCATCGGAGGAGATCCTTGCGAAGGTACTGTCGCTCCGGGATGTCAGCAGGCTGCGCGGAGCGTAAGGACCGTGCGGGGTTCGGCGACCACATGAAGACGTTCGGAGCCATCGGTGAACTGGGAAGTCTGAACGGCCCGCTGCATCTGGCGGCCGGTTTTTTCGACGGTGTGCACATTGGTCATCAGGAAGTGATCCGGACGGCTCAGCGTGAGGCGGAGACCGTGGGTGGGCAGGTGGTGGTGCTGACCTTCGACCGTCATCCTGCCAGTGTGCTTCGTCCTGGGACTGAACCGAGGCTGCTGACATCGGTGCGGCACAAGCTGGTGCTCATGGAGCGACTGGGAGTAGCGGCGGTGCTTATGCTGAGGTTCGACGATGCCATGGCGGTCATGGACCCGGAGGAATTCATAGGGTCGCTCGTGCGCTCCGGGCGTCCGCTGGCCAGTCTGTCGGTGGGACAGGATTGGAGGTTTGGAAAGGGCAGGACTGGTGATGTGGAAATGCTGACGAAGGTCGGGCGGCGGGCTGGTTTCCGGGTGCATGCGCTTGCCCCGGTGACGGCGGGCGGGGAACCAGTGAGCAGCACGCGGGTGCGGCTTGCCATCGAAGCCGGCGATTTCGCCGGAGCGGCCGTGCTCCTTGGCCGGGATTACTCAGTCCTAGGCGAAGTCATCAAGGGCCGCCAGCTGGGGCGTCGGCTTGGCTTTCCTACGGCCAATCTAGCACTTGAAGCCGAACAGCTTCCGCCTGTCGGCGTGTACGCGGTGCGCGCAGTTCTCGATGGACGGATTCTTGATGGCGTTGCCAATCTCGGTCTTCGTCCGACGGTTGAAGATGGATCGCTTACGAGGCACTTCGAGGTGCATCTCTTCGGTTTCGCGGGCGAGATCTATGGCCGTCAGCTGGATGTCCGTTTTGTCTCGCGGCTCCGCGACGAAGTGCGCTTTGCATCCCTCGATGCCCTCAAGGCTCAGATTGCCGAAGATGCCAGGCGCGCACGGGTCGCCCTCGGCACGACCTGAGGTAGAGTCGGCACGGTCACGGGCCGCCCCGGTTTTCCGCTGACGATGAATTCAGGGAGTCCGCAGGCGGTAGAACTGCCGACGCGGTGCATCGAGAAGGGGAACCGGGCTGCGGAGGTCGGGCCTGCTGATCCAGTTGCCGAGGTCGCTGGTGGTTTCCGGGATCCATGCAGCATCTGTCCAGTAGAGCCATGAGGTTCCGCTGATGGGAGTGATGCCGGCCCTGCCGGTGGATGGAGCTGCGAGAGAAGCAAAGAGGGCACCGTCGAGTGAGCAGTCGCTCGAGTCGAATGTGTTCTGGTGGACTTCAATGGCGAGGACATTGAGGGCCGGGGCTGGCAGCAGGGCAGGAAGAGATGCCCCTGAGAGCGTGAGAACATCGTAGGCGTGTTCGTTGGCTCCGTTGGCTTGAAAGCGGGACGAGAGCCGGTCGTAGTGGATGACTCCGCCGACGGTGGTGCCGGGATCAAGTCCCCATGAGGTCGGGCTGACGCGGGTGCCATTGATCCAGACGACCGCGCCGTCATCGGCCATGCATTCGAGCCGCAGGGACCGGATGGCCGATGGGTTGGCGACGGTGAAGCTGCGGCGGGCGTAGACCGTGATGGGGCGTTCGGCGATTGATGTGCCGAACGTGATGGTTGCTCCGGTTGCTCCGATGGTTCCCCAGCCGAGCGGGGTCGTGCGGTTGCGGTACCATGTGGCCGACTCGGCGAAGTCGGGGTGGTGCCATGCCCGGCCTGCGGAATCGCCGAGGGGCCATGGGCTGGCATTGGTCCAGCCAGTGGGGGGCAGAGCGGCGTGATAGCTCCAGCCGCTGGCTGCCCGCGCGACGAGGGTCAGGTCGCTTGGGGGAGGACCGGAAGGAGGGAAAAAGAGGAGTGGTGCGCCGGTGATCTCTCCGTTGAGAGGATTGCCGAGGGTGACGGTGATGAGGCCGTGGGGATTGGGGGACGGGAGCGCCAGACTGAACGACTTGATGGTTTCGCCGGGGAGCCATGAGAGCGATCCGGAGCCGAGTGTGGTTTCACTGGTGTCCTCCGGGCTGGATCGGCCGGCGATCCGCCATGTGGCCTGCACGGGAAGCGAGGAAAAGGTGCTGAGACGGACCGTGAACGACTGTGGCCATGCGGCCGTGGTTTCCTGGCGGCGGGCGACTGGGAAATCGATGCCGACGGCGGAACCGGGTACGGGCATGAAGGTAGCGAGCAGCGCGGCATCGGCCGAGGGATTCCAGAGGGAATTTCCGGTGTCTTCCGTGCCGCTCTGGGCGGCCAGATCAGGGGCGCGGGTGACCTTGGTATTCTTCATGATGAAGCGCTCGTTGGACGGTGTCCAGCGGCTGAAGTCCATGGCCCATGCGTCGCGGAAATAGTTGTAGAGAAGCAGAGAATCCTCTGTGGTGATGTTGCCGATGTACTGGCTGGTACCGGAGCCGCTGCTTCCTGAATTGTTGCCGTAGTTGTCGCCGAAGCGGGCCCCGACCATGTTGCCGATGACCGCGCAGCCGCTGAGGAGCGAGCGCGGGCCGCCGTAGCCGCACTCCATGCCCTGACCGCAGTTGAAGTGGACACCGCCGTAGCTTCTGGGAATACGGTCGACTCCCGAGTTGGAAATGCCCTCGTGGATGGCATTTTCGAACCAGCAGCCGTAGAAATTGACCGTACCGGGACCATCGGCTCCTGTATCCACCCCGTCGTCCTTGACCCAGCCGATGACAGTCTTGCGAAGGTTGAAGGTGCGGCCATCGGGAACGAGGTAGAGTCCGTCATTGTCGGCGTCGATGAAGGCATCCGAATCCACGTCAGTGCCTGGATCGGTCATTTCGAGGAAGGCGGAGGAATCGATTTCGAAGGCTGGGCAATCTTCCTGTTCGCCTCCGGTGATGCAGCGCTGGACGAGGAGACGTGTGAAAAGGAGGGATCCACCATTGGCTGCGAAGGCAGCTCCGCGGGTCTGGTTGAGACCGGTCGGACCGATGAGAGCGCAGTCGGTGAGGGTGCAGACGGCACCGGGAGCAACTGCCACACAGGGCTGCTGGTTGCGGTGGCGGGGGAAATTCTTAGCGGGTTCTCCAGCCGGCGCGGTGGCGAACCAGTTCTGATTCGCTCCCCAGCAGCAGAAAAGAGTGTGGCTGGCGGTGAGCTGGGCCGTGTTGGCACCGGAGGCCGGCTGGAGCCAGAATCCGCCCCATGGTGCGCTGGTGCTGTCGGGAACGAAGGTGACCGGCTGCTGGGCGGTACCGGTGATGGAAACTGATCCACCGGGCCTGACCCAGAATTCCGCTCCGGGCGCGCAGCGCACGACAGAGCCTGCGCCGATCGCGATGGTGACGCCGGCGGGGATGGGGATGGTGCCGGTGACATGAATGCGGGCAGTGGTACCCCAGTTTTCGCGCGAGGCCAGATTGCCGGACTTTGTCGTCCAGCTCGGATTGGTTTCGAACGAGATGGGAGCGGACTGGCTGAGACCATTGACTTCCGCGTCGTAGGCTGCGGTTCCGGCGGTGCCGGCCGGTGGCAGGATCGTCGATCCCCAGCCGCGGCGGAGCAGAATCGGGGTGGCGGGGAACTGGGTGGAACGGACGAGACCATTCAGAAAGAGAGGATCGCCAGCCGAGGTCCCGGCGTGCGGTCCCTTACTGAGCCGGGCCATCACTGGAACCGGCAGGCCGACGGGGTACTGGGCCGGAGCCATCACCGTGAGGAGGTTGCCCTGAAAAGCCGAAGGGGCGTCCATGATGATCCGCCACGGGCGCATGGTGGGGATGCCGTCTTCCGAGCTGCCGCGTTCCGGATTACGCACGATGAAGGCGTAGGTCTGCGTGCTGGGGGTGAGTGCAGGGTCCGTGACCGTCAGTTCGTGGTAGCCGATGGCGGTCACTGGGGTGGCCACGCCGGTCGGGAAAGGGGCACCGTCGAGCGAGGCCGATGTTCCGGTCGCGGTAATGGTGACGCTGCTGGAGTACCGCGAGCGGTGGAGATTCGTCGGATTGACGGCTGCGTGAGAGGAAGCTGAGAACAGCAAGGTCAGCAGCAGGAGGGCTCGGGGGAACTTCATGGGGGCAAAGTACCCGCAGAGTGTGCGGTCATCACCGTGAAATTCCGGTGAAGGCCTGGTTTGATACCGGAGGGTTGTTGTCGACGATGAGGACAGTGCCGTCCGTCTGTTTACGGCTTCCTCGTGGCTTTGATGCGGATGAAGAGAGGGATGCGGGCGGCGTCCGGGCCTGTGAGGCGCCAGCGTTCCGTGACGGAGCCGTTGGTTCCGGCGGTGGATTCCTGCCATGTCCAGCCGCTGGCTGACCATGTGGCGAGGTCGGCCGACGATTCCGGGCTCAAGCTGGCGTCCTCCGCGTTGGTCTGGCGTGGGAAGGTAACCTCGAGGAAAGGAGTGCCATCGTCGCTGCTGCCGCGGCTGGTGCCGATGACGGCGGCCCCGGGCACGGTATCGCTGCTGCCCATGGCGTATTCCATGAGGGCAGGGATGCCATCGCCGTCGAGGTCCTGGGATTCCGTGCCCGGGGCGAGGGCAAGGGAGTCTGAAGCCCCGGGATTGCCCGACCCCGCTGAGAGTCTCCAGTTTGCCGCGATGGCCGGATCCGGTTTCGATTCTGGCCTGATGAGCACAAGGCTCGGTCCAGTGCCGTCGGCGGCGGATGGCCAGGGCGGAGCATCGTCGTAGGCGAATTCGGCGATCGTCTGATTGAGCGGGTCTTCCAGCTGGAGGATTTCCCCGCTGTTGGCGAGCTGGGTGCCGTCGGCGAAGGTGCCCGCCACGGGAAGACCATTGCCGTGGACCGCGGCAAAGGCCGCCGCATCGCGCACCACGAGGACGCGTCCACCGGGCGGCAGCGAAGTCACGGCTGATCCGGAGAAGCTGAAGCTGACGCCCTGGGTGAAGCGGACGCCGGTGAGGTCGAGGGTGACGTCGCGGCTGATGTTGGTGAGTTCGATGTATTCCGCGAGGCCATCGCCGGCCGGATGGTACATGATTTCCGTGATGACGAGGTGGGACTGCCACGGGGAGGGCTGACCCTGGTAGGAATAGGTGGCGCGGGGAGTGCCGCTGGGATCGGTTAGCGTAATCGTTTCGCCGAGATTGGAGAGGTTCCCCCTGTATCCTCCGGTGACGTAGCGGCTTTCTCCGGCTTTCGGACTGACGGTGCGGGTTTTGAAGCCGTTGCGGCTGGCGGCCACGATGATGCGGCCATTGGCGTTGACGACGGTGCCGGGTTCGAAGGTGAAGGCGACACCGCCGGTGATCTGCCAGCCGGAGAGGTCGACATCGACCGTGTTGGGGTTGCGCAGTTCCATGAATTCCTGGCTTTGGTCGCCGGAGGCCGGGGAATGCTCGACAGTGGTGAAGACGAGCGGGTTGAGGGCAGCCAGATTGTAGGGCTGCGGGACGCTGGCGTCTCCATTGATGGTATTGATGCGCTGGAGCACCCATGAGGAGAGCAGCCGCTGGATTTCCTGGGAGGCCGTGTAGGATGCGTAAATGGAATTAGCGGTGTTGCCGGTGACGCCGGTGTGGTTCTTCCACTGGGCGGCGGTGTAGCGGCTGAAATCGGCGGCGGCGTCGCTTCCTGGGATGTCATTCTGTCCGCTCACGATGCGTGCCCCGATTTCCGCGGCTTTCTCTGATACGCGGCGGTCGTACCAGCGGTTGAGATCGGGGGCGGCGTTCCTTGTGCCGAAGAACTGGTCCTGGAGCGAGCGGATGCGGCGGCGGGCCATCGCGGAGAACTCGGGAATGGCGTAGAGTTTCGCGATGAGGTTCTGGCCCTGGCCGCTGAGTGTCCCGCCGGCATTCAGGTAGATGCCGTCATCGAAGTAATTGTTCGCTGAGGTCCAGAGGCGGCCCTGGCTGAGATCGAGGTCCCATGGCAGCAGGGTCCATAGGTTGGTTTTTCCGGTGTCGCGGTAAATATAATAGTTCTTGGCGTGGAGGTCGACGTTGCCGGTGACGGTATTGGCCGCCATGAAATTGATCATCTTCGGGACATCGAGATTATCGAAGAAGAAGGTGCGCTGGGCGGCCGTGCCCGGCTGGTGCATGCCCTGAAGGAACTGATGGAGGTCGAAATTGCTCTCCAGCTTCCTGGTTTTCTTTTCGACTCCGGTGATGGCATCGGTGGCGGGATTGGACATCCCATTATACATTTTGTAGAGGGCACCGTCCGGATTGAGTCCTGCTCTGGTGAGGTAGACGTCGTCGGCGTCCTCGACGAAGCTGTAGA
>CAZSDE010000013.1:5404-21204 GCA_964605435.1 uncultured Akkermansia sp. | reverse complement strand
TGGCGGGGGTGGCGGAGGTGGCGGAGGCCATTGAGGAGATGCGCGTGCGCGGGGCTGGCTGCATCGGGGCGACCGCGGCGTGGGGGATGTGGCTGGCGGCGCGTGAGGCGTGGCAGGGCGGGGTTTTCCGGAGGGAAATCCTGCTGCGTGCGGCGGATCGGCTCAAGGCGACGCGTCCGACGGCGGTGAATCTGGCGTGGGCGGTGGACCGGATGGTGGTGGTGGCGGGCAGTGGTGACGGCGGGGTGGAGCGGGCCTGGGTGGAAGCGCAGGCGATTTCGGACGAGGATGCGGCGGCATGTGCTGCGATTGGACGGCATGGGCTGGGCGTACTGAGGGGTCTGTCTGAGGCCAAGCCGCCCGGTGGGGTGCTTAATGTGCTGACGCACTGCAATGCTGGCTGGCTGGCCTTTGTGGATCATGGGTCGGCCCTTGCACCGGTGTATGCGGCGGCGGAGGCCGGTGTGGCGGTGCATGTCTGGGTGGACGAGACCCGGCCGAGGCATCAGGGGTCGCGTCTGACTGCGTGGGAGCTTGGACAGCAGGGGATTGCGCACACGATTGTGGCGGATAATGCGGGGGCGCAGCTCATGCAGGAAGGACTTGTGGATCTGGTGATCACCGGGGCTGACCGGGTGGCGCGGAATGGTGATGTGGCCAACAAGGTGGGCACGTTTCTGAAGGCGCTGGCGGCGCGGCATTTCGGGTTGCCGTTTTATGTGGCCATGCCGTCGTCGATGATTGATGGCGGGCTGGAGGCGGGAGTGGGTTGCATTCCGATCGAGGAACGCGGGGCCGATGAAGTGCTCTGGGTGGCGGGACCGGATGCGGAAGGTGTGGAGCGGCGCGTCCGGGTGGCCTCGCCGGGATCGGGGGCGGCCAATCCTGCCTTTGATGTGACGCCCGCCGGGCTGGTGACTGCATTCATCACCGAGCGGGGCGTCTGTGTGCCCGGAGAATTGGCGGACCGGTTGTCCTGAGGAAGGCCAGCGGAGTGCTCAGCGGCTGAGGTCGCCCTGGCGGAGGAGGCGGAAGCCGTGATTCTGCATGACGGCGGCTCCGAAATCGATGTCTTCGAGGTGCAGCACGAGGGCGGAGGAACCTCCTGGGTGGACGAGTAGTGGGTAGGCGAAGTGGATATTGGTTTCTGCCTGAAGGAAGGCGGTGAGGCACTTGCTGAGGCCCTGGGGTCCGTCCTTGAGCTGGACCACGAGGACATCGCTGGAGCCGAAGGGGATGCCGCGTTCCATGAAGAGGGTTTCGACGGCATCGGGATCGCTCACGACGAGCCGGGCCACCGTGATATCGACGGAATCCTGGAGGCTGAGGCCAAGGACCATGACGTGGGCGTCCTCGAGGAGCCGGACCACGCTGAGAAGGGCACCGGCGCGGTTGATGAGAAAGATGGAGAATTGGCGGACGGCGGGGCTGTGGGCGTCGGTTTCGGTTTCCATGGGGCGGTCGTCGGGGAGGGTCTGGAGGAACGGAACCATCTGCTGCGGTCAGCGGCGCGGAGGCGGGATGATGCAGCGGTTCATGATTTCGTTGAGGATTTCGAGCGAGGTGGCGAGGCGTTGCGGGCGTTCTGTTTCCTGAGGAGCCTGTGGATCCCAGAGTCGGCTGAGGGAGTTGAGGTGTTTGCGGATGGTGCCGCAGGGTTTCACTTCCGCGTCGGCGAGTGGCGAGGTACGGAGGCGCAGGGCCGCGATCCATTCCGGTTTGCCGAGGGGTTCCGCGGGGAGGTCGGGGGGGTTGCGGCAGAATTGGACGGAGATGGTCCATGCGCGGATCCATTGTCCGATGGACGAAAGGTCGGCGAGGGTCTCGTCGCGGTGGGCGGAAAGCTGGCGGCGGTGCTGGCGGACGAGGCTGCCGATTTCCGGGCGGAGGGTTTTCCATGCGCCCTCGTCGGCGAGGGACGTGAGTTTCTGTTTGGTGCTTTCCATGCCTTCGGCGATGCCGAGCATGGTTTCGAGAGTGGAGAGATCGACGAGGAGATTACGGAATTTCTGGGAGTCGCGTGCTTCTGTGGCGAGGGAGAGGTCCGCGATGAGGGCACCCATGGAGAGGGCGGCGGCGGCGCGGTCGCGGGGTGCTTCGCCGGAGGGTTCACGGTAATACTGGCGCCACTGGGGGCGGACATTGGCGGCGAGGTCGCCGAAGAAATCGCCGCATTGGTCCGGGAGTCTGGGTGGCTCGGCGGGGACGGCAGGGATTTCCGTCACCGGGGCGGGCATGGGCTGCTGGGCAGGGCTGTCGGCCGCCGTCGCCGTGGCGATGGCGGTGTTGATCCAGAGACAGAGCCGGGCGATGCGCATCATGGCTGCAGTGGGGAGTGGGTGACCACGCTGTCCTGCCAGCGTCCGCGGATGACATCGATGAGGCGTGCGCCGGCGGGGCCATGTTCCGTGGAGAAGCCGAGGTAGACATTGGCGGAGACCCAGTCGCCGCCGGAAGGGGTGAGTTCGGCGACAGCCTGGGCGGCGCGGCTGCTGTCGGCGACCCATGCGGTGAGCTGGGGTGGACCGGAGCGGTGGCGGATGAGGTAGGGACGGAAACCCGGGGACGATGGCTGATCCGTGGCGGGGCGGAGGAAGACCCGCATGGCCCGGGGTTCCGGGGGCCGCTCCGAGCAGAACGTGCTCCATGGCTGATCTCCGAACGACACGAAGTTTTCCCAGTCGACGAGGCAGCGGTCGTCTGATTCGCTCAGAGCGATGGTGGTCCGCGAGCCGCCTTTGCTTTCAAAGGTCACGGGAAACCATGGACCGTGGCCGGTGTCTCTGGGTGGGCCGATTTCCCACGTGAGCACTTCGGGGTCGGTTCCCTTGAGCAGACCGTAGAACTGCGTCATGCGCTGCCTGGTGCGGGTGGGGTCGGTCGTGAGGGCGGCGCGTTCGTCCGAGTTGGCGGGCGCGGCGAGGAAGTCGCGGAAGGCACTGCGGGCGCGTTCCATGCGATTGTCCATGGAGAGGGCGGCTGGCGGCATTTCCCGGGAGGCAGACAATCCTGTGCTTTGCTGCTGGAAGGCACCGAAGAAGCGCCATGCAACCGCGAGTCCGAGGGTGGCGGTGGCGAGGGAGATGGCGGTGACCTTGACCCAGCGGCTGCCGAGAGCGTCGAGCCAGCGGAGGCCTGGGGTTGCGAACAGATTGTCGAGGACGACACCGAGTTTGTCCGGCCGGTAGACCGGCTGGGACTGGCCGGCGATTTTGCCGAAGGTGGCGGGAGACGGGCCATCGGGGTCGATGGCGGGTTCGAGCGGGGCCGTCTGGAGAGTTGTCTGGGCGGCGTAGCTGGTCTGTGGGCGGGCGACGACGCGGGTGAAGCTGCGGGCACCATCGGGCGATTTGCGTTCCGTCCTTGTGGGAGGTCGCAGGCGGGCATCGGGAGGCTGTGCGTTCGGGTGCCGGGCTGGCGGGGAGGATTCCTGTTTCTGGCGGATGTGGCGGGTGGGTGCCGCGGGTGGTCCGGGCTGGGATCGGTCGGGAATTCCGGGGCCGGCAGGTTCCTCGAAGACGGCGTCGTCGATGCTGAAGTCGTCTTCCTTGCGGCTGGGCTGGACGTTCACGAGGTCCGGGACAAATCCGGAACCTTCGGCGCTGCCGTGCGGGCGGTCATCGGGAAGAGGCATGATGTCGGGTCCGAACCTTCTGGATTCGCATAGGCCCGGGCACGGGGAAATTCAAGACGGATCGGAATCCGGTGACGGCGGGGTGCGGGCGGGTTCCCGGAGTGGGCGGGTGACTTCCTCCTTGAGGCGGTCGAGCACGCCATTGACGAAGCGGCCGCTGTCCGGTCCGCCGAGCCGCTTGGCGATTTCGATGGCTTCGTTGATGGCGACGATGGGGGGGACTTCGGTGGCGTGGAACATTTCGAAGACGGCGACTCGGAGGATATTGCGGTCGACGGTGGTGAGGCGTTCCATGCTGAAGTTGGCGAGCGTGCCTGCGATGCGCTGATCGATTTCGGCGAGGTTGCCGACGACGCCATCGAAGAGAGAGCGGGCGTGTTTCCGGACGGCGGGCGAGGCTGTGTGCAGCGAGAAGAAGCCCTCGATGTCCGGTGTGGAGCCATCGGAGCAGAAGTCTCTGCTGAAGAGGAGCTGGACGGCCGTTTCGCGGCCTTCGCGTCGTTTACTCATCCTCCTCTTTTCCTTTCGGGCTGGGGTAGGCGGTGTGGAGTTTCTGGAAGAGCTCCGCCATGTTGAGGGCGGCGCGGGCCGCTTCGATGCCGCGGTTGATGGTTGTTCCGAGGCATCGTTCTTCGGCTTCCTTGAGGTTGTTGCAGAGGAGCACCATGTTGATCACGGGGGTCAGGTGGCGGGTGGCCATGGTCTGAAGTTCGTGATTGAGGGAGAGGGTGATCATGTCGGCGTGGCCGGTTTCTCCGCGGATGACGACTCCGAGGGCGATGATGACGTCGGCATGGGTGTGCTGAAGAACGTATTCGGCGCAGACGGGGATTTCCCATGCACCCGGGACGCGGTAGAGAGGGATGCTGGCCGTCGGCATGATGGCGAGCAGTTCGCTCTTGGTTGATTCGACGAGGCCGTTCATGCAGGCTTCGTTGTACATGCTGGCGACGATGGCGAAGGTCTTGCGGGGACCGAGGAGCCGGGGTCTGCGGGGGAGGGTCTGATTGGCCATGGTCTGGTTTGGACCGATGCGGTGTTCCGGGAAAGAGTCGAGTGCAACGGAAAGCCGGAAGCAATTCCCTGGTGCGGGCGCGGCACCGTTCTCTTGACGGGGCGAGGTGGCGGGCTGACGGGCTGGCGGGACGGGGTGGGTGGCCGGCATGCGGCTGCGGTCCCTTGCCGGGAGATCCGGGAATTCCATGAAGCGCGCGGGAGCCTATCTGACATATCTGGTGTACCGGTTGGTGGAGACCCTGGCGCGTCTGCTGCCGATGGGGTGGTGCTGGCGGGTGGGGTCGGTGCTGGGGTGGCTGGCGATGTGGATGCTGCCGGGGTACCGGGGGCTGGTGCGGCGGAATCTGACGGTTGCGTTCGGGCGGGAGGTCGATGCGGCGGAGATCCGGCGGATGGTTTCCGGGAATTTCCGGACGCTGGGGGGGAATCTGTTCTGCAGTCTGAAGATGCCGTGGGTTTCGCCCGTTCAGCTGGAGCGGTACCTGCGTGTCGAGGGAATGGAAAACGTGCGGCATGCGATCCGGGAGGGCCGCGGGGCGATTTATGCGCTGCTGCACATGGGGAACTGGGAAGTGCTGTCGCAGGCGGAAGGTGCGACGGTGCAGAAGCCGGCGGCCATGTACCAGCCGCTTTCGAATCCATGGCTGAACCGTCATGTGCTGCGCTGCCGGGAGCGGACTGGTTGCCGGCTCTTTGACCGCCGGGATGGGTTCAATGGGCCGGTGCGCTGGCTGCGGGAGAATGGCGTGATTGGGATTCTGGTGGATCAGCATGCCGGCGATGCGGGGCAGTGGTCGCCGTTCTTCGGGAGGCTGGCATCCACGACCAATCTGGCGGCGCTGCTGAGCCGGCGGACGGGGGCTCCGGTGCTTCCGGTGGCGGTGGTGACCGATGCTCCGGGGCGCTGGAGGATGGTGATTGGCGAGGCCCTCCCGTCGGGGCTTCCGGTGGGCGAGGCCACGGCGCGCATGAATCTGGAGCTGGAACGGAGGATCCGGATGTCGCCGTGCGACTGGTTCTGGGTGCACAACCGATGGAAGACGCCGAAACCTGATTTCCTGCTGGCAAAGTACCGCCGGGGCGTCACCCTTCCGGTCGATATGGAAGCTGAAGCGCTGCAATCCTTTCATCTGCTGGTGCGGTCACCGAACTGGCTGGGCGATGCCTGCATGGCGGTGCCTGCGGTGCGGGCGATCAAGCGCGGGCGTCCCGATGCCCGGGTGACGGTGCTGGTACCCGAAAAGATTGCGTCGGTCTGGCGGTTGGTGAAGGAAGTGGACGAGGTGCTGCCGATTCCTGCGGGTGCCGGGGTGCTGAAGGTGGCGGGTCTGCTGAAGGCGGCGGGTCATGAATGGGATGCCGGCATTCTGCTGCCGAACAGCCTGCGCAGTGCGCTGGAGATGCGGCTTGGTGGTGTCCTGCGGATTGTGGGGTACCGGGGGCACTGGCGCCGCCGTCTGCTGCATCAGATCATTCCCCCGAAGAAGAAGGCCGGTCCGGTGGAGCATCACACGCGCCATTATCTCCGGATCGCCTGGCGGCTGGGGGCGGATGTCGAGGATGCGTCTCTGCATGATCCTGTGCTGCCGCCGGCGCGGCCGAAGGGGCCGGTGGTGCTGGGGTTGTGTGCGGGAGCGGAGTATGGTCCTGCCAAGCGCTGGCCCCTTGCGCGGTACGCGGAGGCGGCGAAGGAGGTGGCGGCGGGTGTGGATTGCCGGTGGCTGATTTTCGGGGCTCCGGGCGAGGCGGCCATGGGTGAGGAACTGGCTGGCCTGATTGGGCCTTCGGCTGAGAATCTGGCAGGCCGGACGACTCTTGAGGAACTGGCGCGCAAGCTGCGGGAATGCCGCCTGCTGCTCACCAATGACACGGGGACGATGCATTTTGCGCAGTTGCTGGGTGTGCCGGTGGTGGCCATCTTCGGTTCCACGGATCCGCATGCGACCGGCCCGCGGAGTGCCGACAGTGTGGTGATCAGGAGGCATGTGGAGTGCAGCCCTTGCTTTCTGCGGGAATGCCCGCTCGATTTCCGCTGCATGCTGGAGATTCCGGCATCGTGTGTTTCCGAGACGGTGCAGGGGAGGCTGAGGATGCTGGAGGCCCGGAAAGCGGGGAGCTGATCAGAATCCGGCGAGGGCTCGGACGGCGACTGCTGCGAGGGCGAGGCCGAAGGCGGCATTCCACCAGCGTTCGGCAGCGAGGTAGGCCATGCGGACGGGTTGGATCTGGAGGAGCCGGACAAAGAGGCTCCAGAAGACGAGAGCCTGTCCAATGACGATGGCCCAGAAGGCGAGTTTGCGGGATGTGGAGGGTTCCGGGCCGAGCATGGCGGCGAGGACGCTGGCGAGAAAGATGACAGCCTTCGGGTTGAGCAGATTGGTGAGGAAGCCGTGGAGGAACGCGGTGCGGGGGGATGCGGCGGCCGTGCCATGGGACGGTCTGGCTGCGGAGGAAGACCATGCGCTCCTGAGGAGTCGGAAGGCGAGCCAGCCGAGGTACAGGCCGCCGGCGATGCCGAGGGCGCGGGTGGCCCCGGGCGAATTGCGCAGGAGCAGGGACACGCCGCCGAGGGCGAGGGAGGTATGGATGGCGAGGCCCGTGGCGATTCCGAGCACGGTGCAGAGGGCCGTGCGCAGCGGCAGACTCAGGGCATTGCGCATGAGCAGGAGCATGTCTGGTCCCGGGGAGAACTGCCCGAGCAGCATGACGAGACTGAAGGCGAGGTAGTCCACTGGCTCAGCGGGATTCCTGCGCGAGGAGTCGGTGGGCGAGGGCGATGGCTCCGAGGATGCCGGATCGGGAGCCGAGGCCCGGCGCGCAGATGGCGGTGCCGAGCTGTGAGGTATAGAGTGGATGCTGGAGGTAGCCCGCGAGGCGTGCGGCGATTCCCTCTATGACTTTATCGAGCAGGCCGGGAACCTGCATGACACCGCCGCCGAGGATGATCCGTTCCGGGCTGAGCGTGCACAGGAATCCCGTGCAGGCTTCGGCGAGGTAATGTGCTTCCGTATCCCATGCCCGGTGGTCCGGCGGCAGTTTGTCTGCGGGTGATCCCCAGCGGGCGGCGATGGCGGGTCCGCTGGCCATGCCCTCGAGGCAGTCGGCATGCCACGGGCAGTGGCCTGGAAAGGTGTCGTTCGGGGCGCGGCAGGTGCGGATGTGACCCATTTCCGGGTGGAGGGCTCCGTGGAGAGGTTTGCCGTCGAGAACGAATCCGCCGCCGATGCCAGTTCCAATGGTCAGGTAGAGTACCGAGCGGCAGCCGCGTCCGGCTCCCCAGAGACATTCCCCGAGGGCGGCGGCATTGACATCGGTGTCGAAGGCGACCGGGATTCCGAGTGCCTGCGAAAAGTATCCGGCGACATCGGTATGCTGCCAGTTGGGTTTTGGTGTGGTGGTGATGAAGCCCCAGTCCGCCTGTCCCCGGTGGACTCCTGCGGGGCCGAAGGTGCCGATGCCGAGAGCGGCGAACGGCCCGAATTCCTGCTGCCGGGAAGCGAGCCAGTCGGCGCAGCGGGAAAGGGTTTCCGAGGGTGTGGTGGTGGGAATGGTGACGGTAGCGCGCAGGTCGTCCGGTCCCGATCCGCAGGCGGCCACGAATTTGGTGCCGCCGGCTTCGATGGCAGCGCAGAACGGTGGCGCGGGGTGCTTCATGACGCCTGCAGGCCAAGGCTGGCGTAGATTTCGCGGGTCGCGTTCGACTGATTGAGGGTGTAGAAGTGAAGGCCCGAGACGCCGTGGTGGAGCAGGTCGGCGCATTGTTCCGTGGCGTAGTGGAGACCGACGCGGCGGACGGCATCGGGATTGTCTCCGGCGCGGGCGAGGGCCTTGAGCAGCTTTGCGGGGAAGACGGAACCGCCCGAGAGGTCGGCCATGCGGCGCATGCCCTGAGTGGAGGTGATGGGCATGATGCCGGCGATGATGGGGATGCGGATTCCGGCGAGTTCGCAGCGCGCGCGGAAATCGTAGAAGTGGTGATTATCGAAGAAGAGCTGAGTGCAGATGTAGTCGGCTCCGGCATCTGCCTTGGCCTTGAGATGATCCAGTTCCGCGAGGCGGTTGGGTGTGAGGGGGTGGCCCTCGGGAAAGCCGGCGACTCCGATGCCGAAGCCGCGGGGATCGGGGTGGTACTTGCGGTCGTTGAAGCGGCGGATGTGGCGCACGAGGTCCGCTGCGAAGGGAAACGCTTCGTGACTGCGGTCGTAATCGGCCATCCCTTTTGGCGGGTCGCCGCGCAGGGCGAGGATATTGCTGACGCCCGTTTCTGCGTAGCGTTCGAGGATGGCTGAGATGTCGGTTTCCCCGTGTCCGACGCAGGTGAGGTGCGGAATCGGGTCGAGAGAAGTCTCCTTGCGCAGTCGGACCACGAGATCGTGGGTGACTTCGCGGGTGGATCCCCCGGCACCGTAAGTGACACTGACAAAGTCGGGACGGCAGGTTTCCAGCTGGCGGATTGTTTCGAAGAGGGTCTGGCTTCCTTCGGGAGTTTTCGGTGGGAAGAACTCGAAGGAGAAGGTGGTGGGACGGGCGGCGAAGATATCGCTGATATGCATGGGGAAAGTGTTCAGTGGGGGATGCTCCGGAGTGCGGCGATGACTGCGGCGGTGTCGCTGAGGTCATCGAAGAGGAGGGTTGGCTGGTGAGCGGCGAGGTCGTCGTGGTGGTAGGCTCCGGTGGCGACGGCGAGGACATGCGCTCCGCAGGCCCGGGCGCAGGCGATGTCCCGCGGGGTGTCACCGATCACGATGGTGGCAGACGCCGGGAAGTCGCGGCCGGAATGGCTGGCGGTGCGGGCGAGGGCGACGGGGCCGAGTTGGTTGCGGTCGTGGTGGTCGTCCCCGAAGGCTCCGGGAATGAAATAGGAATCGATGCCGAAGCGGCGGAGCTTCATCCACGCGGCCGTCTGGACATTTCCTGTGAGCAGGCTGAGCTGATGAGTTCCCTGCGCCTCGAGGGCTGCCAGCAGGCTGGTGACGCCGGGGAGGAGCCGTCCCTGTTCCGCTGGCATGGCTGCCAGTTCGCGTTCGAGGTGGGGAGGGTAGCAGTCGAAGAAGCGGGCGATGCGGTCCGTGGAGACCGGGAGCCCGGCGTGGGCAAGGAGGTCGCGGATGATCTGGGAGTCGGTGGAGCCGTGCAGGTGAACCTCCGGCCACGGAGGATCGTGCCCCAGTTCGCCGCGGAAGGATTCGATGAAGGCGCGGTGCAGGGCGGCGACGCCTGCACCTGGTGCTGTGAGGAGCGTGCCGTCGATGTCGAACAGGAGCAGTTGTTCCATGCCTTGGCCTGTGCGTTGCGTCTTACTGCGGGAGGGATTCTCCGGGTGTCTTGCCCTCGCCCGGTGAATCGAGGCCCGGCAGCTTGAGTCCCCCCATGGAGCCGGGGCTGAGGTCGAGGTTCTCAATGCCGTATCTGGCGGCAACTTCGCGCAGGCGCAAGGCTGCCGTGCCTCCGGCGGTGAGGAGTTTTTTCATCTTGTCGAGGAAGGCCGGGTCCTGGGCCGTCTTGAGGACAAAGGGGATCATTTCCTCCGGTTTTGAAGGAGCTTCCTTCAGAAAACTGCCTGCGTCACTGAAGGATGAGGTGAAGCCGGTGAAGGCCTCGCGGAGGTCGGCTGGGAGTTTCTCGGTGGGCACCTTGCGGATGCGGTCGCCCAGTTCCCTGATGCTTCCGAGCATGGACAGCGGGTTTCCGGCGGCTTCCTTTGTCTTTGCGGAGAGCCATTGCTGGATGGAATCGACCTCCTTGCGGAAGGAATCGACGGCCACCTTTGTTTCGTCCACGGCGGGAGGAGGAGGTACCACGACCACGGCGGGTTCGTTGCGGTTGCAGGCTGCGAAGGCGAAGGCAGCGGCTGCGACGGGGAGAAAGGGAAAGGCATTCATGAGGGAAGTGGCGGATGAGGTGGCGGAGCAGCGGATCACGCAACAGTGCACTGGAGGATCCGGTGCTGACAAGCCCTCGTTTTCGGGGTGATCCGGGGCCGTGGCCGCTGCGGGACAGTGCCGTGAGATGCAAAATTCACTGGAAATGAACAGATTGCACGGATCAAAGGCGGGTGAAAAACAAGGATAGACAACTTGCGGGGTGTCGCTATCTTCCGTAGTGGTCCGGGGAAGGTCGGTCATCAGGACAGGCGACCCGCGGACGTTCACCAGATAAAGTAAGCAACCAAAAGGGAAAGAGGATCCACATGGACTATTATTCGGACTCCTATCAGACGAACGATTCCTATCAGAGCGGCGAAGGCGGTGATGGTTACCGCCGCGGCGGTGGTGATGGGTACCAGCGGCAGAGTGCGCCTCCGCTGATGACGGAGAAGATTGTGACGGAGCGCAAGCAGTTCTTTCTTGATCTCAAGGAGAACAACCGCGGTCGGGTCGTGAAGATCACGGAAGACGTGCGTGGGCGCCGTGACACCATCATGGTGCCCATTGAAGTGCTGCAGGAATTTCATGATGCGCTGGGTCGCATCCTGGATTACGAGCGTGGTCTCTGAAGATTGCGTGCAGTTCCGGGTATGCGGGAACTGATGTTTTGTGATGCACCGCCCGGTCCCGTGATTGGGTTCGCGGGATCGGCGGTTGCCTCTGGAGGAAATTCGGAAGACTTTCGTGAGGTCGAGATGAGGAGGAAATGCAGACGATGACTGTATGCTCTGGAATTCTGGCGGGCTGCGCTGGTGGTGGTCACTGGCTGCGGGTGGTTGGGAAGGGGTCGCATGTGAACGGTCCCCTTTTGAAGGCTTACGTGCGGGAGCGGGTGCTGGAGGGGGGCAGTGTGGTCATTGATCTGGCGGAGTGCACGGGGATGGACAGCAGTTTCATGGGTATGCTGGCGGGGTTGGCTGGGTGGCTGGAGACGGTGGGTGGTCAGTTGCGGGTGGTGAATGCGGGTGGACGGAATGGGGAATTGCTGAGGGGGTTGGGGCTGGACGCGGTATTTCCGGTGCAGGATGGCTGCGGAGAATTCCGGGGTATCAATCCCGAGTGTGTTTCGGTGGAGGGGGATCCCGGCGGGCGGGCTGAGCGGGCGCGGGTTTGTCTGGAGGCGCATGAGGCCCTTGCCCAGGTGGACGAACGGAATGCCGAGAAGTTCCGCGACGTGATTGAACTGATGCGGGCCGAGGTGGCGCGCGAATTGGTGCACTGAACTGGCTGGCGGGAGTTCCGGGTGGGGGCGGGCTTGCCTTGCGGGAGAAGTCAGGCTCGGCGGGCGGAGCGGAAGAACCCGCGTTGTTTTTCCGAGATGGGGAGGCCGAGTTTTTCCATGACGGCGAGCATGTCCTCCCATGACTTGCGTTTTTCCGCCAGTTCGGTGTCCGGTCCCTGCTGGGCGCAGCGGAGCAGGTAGGAAGGGTGGACGGTGAGCATGAGGGGTATGCCTGCGAACTCGTGCCATGAACCGCGTTCTCTGGTGATGGAGACCTTGCGGCCGAGGAGGCCTTCTGCGGCGGTGGCTCCAAGGGCGACGATGACTGAGGGTCTGATGATTTCGATCTCGCGGTGGAGGAAGGGGAGGCAGGCGTTCATTTCCGCTGTGGTCGGCGGGCGGTTGCGTGAGCCTTGGCTGGGTCCTTCGAGGGCTGGGCGGAACTTGCAGATGTTGGTGATGTAGACCGTGGAGCGGTCGAATCCCATGGCGCTGAGGATTCGGTCGAGGAGTTGGCCGGCGGGACCGACGAAAGGTTCGCCGCGTTTTTCCTCTTCGGCTCCGGGGGCTTCGCCGACGAGCATGAGTGTGCTGTGGGGATTGCCTACGGCGAAGACCATGGTGCTACGGAGCGTGCCGAGGGCGCTGGGGGCGTCGCTGCTGGCTGCGAGGGCGCGCACTGCGGCGAGGGCGTCTTCCCGGGCGGCTTCCCGGGAGGCCTGACGCGGCAGGGTGGCCGCCTCCGTCTGAGCCGGTGTGGCCGCGGTGGGTGCCGGTGCTGAAAGGGCCTGTGGAGGCTGTGGAGGAACTGGGGAAGCTGGCAGTGAAGTCCGAGGCGGTGCATCCGATTGGGGAGTCCGGTCGGTGGGGGCGGCGGGGAACGTCATTCTGCCGGGTTTCATGCGGACGATTTCCCGGAGGGCGCTGCGCGCATCTGGGCTCATCCAGACCCGCTGCTGGCCGGTGCGCCGGAGGCCTTCGAGGTGCTGCAGGAGGGTCTCGAGGGCGGGAAGGGGATGGAGCGATGAGGGGTCGTCTGCCATGATGGGCAGGACAGCATGCCTTGGGCTGCGGGGCAAGAAGATCCGGAGGTTCGTCAGAGTGGTCTGCGCTGGATGATGCGGACTGCGTCGAGGCGGAGTTGTGCGTGACGGAAGGCTGCGTCGACGTCTGCGGCGATGGAGCGCAGGTGCGCGGCTTCGCTGGCGGCCGGGTGGTTGGGCCACGAGGCCAGCGCGTCGAGTCGGCTAAGTTCGGCAGCATGGAAGTCGGCGGCGGCCGTGCGGGCTTTGCGGATGAGGCGCTGCATGCGAGTGGCGGCGAGGGATTCGGTGGTGGCGAGGAACTGTGCGAGGCGGCCCGAACTGGCGAGGGCGGTGGCAAAGTCGCGCGGGGCCGGAAGAATCTGGAGGGGCAGGCTCAGGAATGAGCGGTCGCGGCTGAGGTCTGTGAACTGATGGTCGACGAGGATGCGGAGCGGTGTGGGAGGGAGGAATTGTTCCATCTGGAGGACTGGTGGGGCGGGGCATGCGACGACGAACCATGCTTCGCAGAAGAGGGCAGGCGGCTGGCCCGGCCACAGAGCGAAGCAGACGTTGCCGGCTTCGCTGCCGAGGATGGCATCGATGGCGGCGCGCCACAGGGGGTGGTCGGTCGTCAGGAAGCCGATGTCTTCGCGTGCGAGGGCGTGGGCGCGGCTGGTGGTGACCGTGATGCCGTCGGCCGGCAGATCCGGCAGTGCGGCAGATGCAACATCGCCTGGGCGGAGCACCCACGCATGGTGTTCGGCTGGCTCGCGGATGATGCCGAAGTGATCCATCATGCGGAGGAAGAAGCCGGCGGCGAGGGAGTCACCGTCGGCCGAGCGGATGAGTTGAAGGGCGGAACTGGCTTCCTTGGTGCGGAGCGACTGGAGAGCGAGGAGTTGGGAAGTGCCTGCGTGGAAGCGTGCCTCCGTGGCTTCGCGGTGCCGGGCAGCCTTCTGGAGGAGGGCAGACAGTGCCGATCGGTCATCCGGGCGGTGCAGGCAATTCTGAAGGTCCTGCTGAAAGTTGTCGGTGGTACTGAGGGCGGCCGGAGAGTGTCGGCGGAAGGCGTCGAGGGCTTGGTCGTACCATGCGGCGAGGACAGCTTCCGGAGAATCATCTGCGTAGGGGATGTGGATATGGATGGTGCCCTGCTGACCGATGCGGTCGAGCCGTCCGATTCTCTGTTCGAGCAGGGATGGGTCGGGGGGGAGGTTGTGCAGCACGAGGTGCCGGGCGCATTGGAAGTTGCGGCCTTCGCTGCCGATTTCCGAGCAGACGAGGAAGCGGGCCCCATCTGGGTCGGTGAACCATGCGGCGGCGCGGTCGCGCTGGAGCAGCGGCATGTTCTCGTGGAAGGCGGCACCGGGGATGCCGCTGCGGAGCTTCAGGCTTGCGAGGATGGATTCGGCGGCGGTGGCGGTGGATGTGATGATGAGGAGCTTGTCCGGAGCCGTCTTTTTCAGGACGGAGTCGATCCAGTCGAGACGGTGCGATTCCGAGTCGGGCAGGGGGACGAGGTGACGGATGCGTGGCGGAAAACCGGAGAGGTGTCTGCGCTGATTGCGGAAGACCATGCGCCCGGGGGCGAAGGAATCGAGCAGAGCATCGAGCAGGTCGCGCGTGGAGTCCGGGTTATTCTCAGCGAGTCTGGCGGCGAGCGACTGGAGTCGGGGAGCGTGGCTGACGAGGTCTGCGAGGAGTTCCGGGGGAGGTGCGAGGCCGGAGGCGAGGGCCGTGGCGACTGCGGCGGTTGTTTCATGGGCATCGAGTTCATTCTGAAAGGCCTCGAAAGAAGCAAAGCGGCTGGGGTCGAGGAGCTGGAGCCTTGAGAAATGGCTTGCCATGCCTGCCTGGTCGGGCGTGGCGGTGAGCAGGAGAACCGAGGGCGTGGCGGAAGCGAGGGCCGAGGCGAGTTGCCATGCTGGCGAGGGAAGTTCCGGGTCGTGCGTGAGATGGTGGGCTTCGTCGATGACGAGGAGGTCCCATGGAGTGCTTATGCACTGGGAAGCCCGTGCGGGGTCGCTGGCGAGCCATGCAAGGGGTGCGATGACGAGGGAGTCGTTGAGGAAGGGATTGGAATCCGGGTGGTGCCGGGTGGTGGCGACGCAGCGTTCCTCGTCGAGGGTCGTGAATTTCAGCTGGAAGCGGCGCAGCAGTTCGACAAACCACTGATTGACCAGTGGTTCCGGGGCCAGCACGAGGATGCGGTCTGCGCGTCCGGTGAGGTGAAGCCGCTGCGTGATGAGTCCGGCTTCGATGGTTTTGCCGAGACCGACCTCATCGGCTAGGAGGATGCGCGGGTGTGGTCGGGAGGCTGCGTGGACGGCGATGCCGATCTGGTGGGGCAGCAGGTCGATGCGGGCTCCGGTGAGGCCGAGCACAGGAGATTGGCGGATACGGGCGCGGCGGAGGAGGGCTTCGGCGCGGAGATTGAATGTTTCCGGAGAATCGCTTTCGCCGCGGCGGAGGCGGTCGGTGCAGTGAGCGGTGGCGAGGGAATCCGCCAGCAGGTCTTCCGGTGCCGAGCCAGTAGGATGGAAATGGTAGGTGCAGACACCTGCTGATTCCGTGACCGAGGCAACGGTTCTGCTGGAGCCGTCGCGGAGCGCGGCGAGGTCGCCGGCGGCCAACTGGTAGCGCCGCAGTGGTGCGCCGGGCCACGCGTAGGTGCGTTCCGTGGAGCTGGCAGGGAAATGGATGGTGACTCTGCCAGGGGTTGCTGCGGTGACGGTGCCGAGCCCGAGTTCCGGTTCTGCGTCGCTGGTCCAGCGCTGACCAGGTGTGGGTCTGGGGTGGGCGTCAGGAATCATGCAGCCTTCTGTGGTATGCAGGGAAGCAAAAAGCGCCGCCGGCTGGTGGGGCCGACGGCGCTGGGAGGCGATGCGGAAGCCGATCCGGTGCGATCAGGGAGTTTTCTTTGCGGCTTCCTCCTGCTTGCTGGCGTCCTTGGCGTCAGCGGGAGGAATTTCGAC
>CAZSDE010000013.1:3450-5394 GCA_964605435.1 uncultured Akkermansia sp. | reverse complement strand
TTCGACTGAGATCGGCGGGGTGACGGCCTCGATTTTTCCGTTGGCCGGCTTGGTGGCTGCGGCTGGGGTGGCGGGCGCAGTGGAGCTGGGAACGGCACCGGGTGCAGGGGTGGCCGGCTGGTCCTTGAGGAAGTCGGTGCGCTTCTTCATGATCCCGTCAAGAGTATATTTTGTGACGATGAAGATGCGGTCCTTGTGCGACTGTTCTGCGGCGAGTTTCTCCTTTTTCTTCTTGAGGTCAGCCGCGAAGGCGTCGTCGGCGGCCTTTTTCTGTTCTTCGGTTTCCGTAGGCTTGCCATCCTTGTCTGGTGGAGGCGGAGTGCGCTGTTCGGTGAAGGCACCGTCTACGGCGAAGCTCAGGTAGTAGTTTTCGGCGGCTCCGGCTTCCGCGGCTGTGGCGGGAGGGGCTACTTTGGCTCCGACTTTCACGTTGTAGGTGAGGCCGTCGAAGGTTTCGATGACTGCGGTGTGGGTTGGCTTATCGAGGGCTGCCTTTTCCCGGTCGGTGGCTGGAGCCACATCTTCGAAGGCCGCGTAGGCGAAGGCACCGCCTGGTGCGGCCGCCTTGGTGGCGTCGAATTCCTCGCCGGCCTTGGGGGCATCGAGTTTGAGTTCTCCACCTTCCGATTCGCGGAAGATCTTCCATGATTCTTCCGGGGTGGGACCGGTCACGCTGATGGACTTGAGCTTTTCGACTTTGAAGAAGCTTTCCTTGTCGAGCCAGAGTTTCGGCGAGGCGTTGAGGGCGGTGAAGCCCTGCGCGGTCTGGTAGACTGTGCCTTCGACTCCTTTGACGCGGATGAACTGCGGGCGCGGTCCGGCATTGAAGTTGAAGCCGCCGTCGCTTTTCGGTTCCATGGTCTTTCCGGCGAAGAGTGTGAGCGCGTCCTTGCCTGAGGCATCGCGGAACGTGACCATTTTGCCGCGTTCTTCGTCCGGGGTATCGGTCGAGGGTTCGCGGAGCTGGAGTCGGCCCAGTTGGCTTTCGCCGACGTTCTGGACGGAGAGGACCTTGAGTTGCTGGGCGGTGTCGCGCAGTTCATTGACGGCGGTGAGGCTGGCGGGGAAGCCATCGCGGGACGGGAGGATCCATTTGCCGTCCTTGAAGACGACCTCTACGGATTCCTTGCCATCGGTGATGGTGAATCCGCCGACGTTTTCCGGTTCGAATGAGCCGATGATGGGCTTGCCGACCTCCTGGGGTTTTCCGCCGATGGCAGCGCTGCGGCTGCGCATTTTGAGGGCGGCCGTGATGCCTGCGGCGGCGAGGATGGCGAGAAGGGTGATGAGTTGCTTGCTCTTCATGGCGTGGGATCAGTGAGCGGCGGTACGGGTTTTGCGGACGAGGAAGACCGCGAGGCCGGCGATGAGCCAGAGGAGGGGTGGGATGAGAAGATTCCGCCATTTGATGCCGAAGATGACCTGGTCGTATTCCTTCCGGGCTTCCTTCTGCTTCTGGTAGATGTTCTTATTCAGGTCCCGCTGTTTCTGCTGCAACTCGACCATGCCCTTGTAGAGGGCGGCATTGCGTTCCTTGCCGGTTTTCTTGGAGTTGATGTCCTCCTGGATTTTGGCGAGTTCACCCTGCATCTGTTCGACATCCTTCTGGATCTTCGCATTGGCGTCGTCTGCGATCTTCTTGAGGGCCGAGAACGGACGGATGGCCGAGCCGCGGCCACGCACCTGCATGAGGTCCGGGTCTCCCGCGGCCTGATCGATCATGTTCATGGCGAGGGCGAAGTCGTGTGAATTGAAGACTGGACCGACCTGATCGAAGAGGATGTCCGAGTCGGCCACGAGGTAGACGACGCCTTCTTTTTTGGATTCCTTGAGTGGAGCGTCGGCGGGCGGGGTCGCTGGGGTGGCGGGAGTTGCCGGGGTGGCGGGGTTCGGAGTCACTGGAAGCGGTGCCGGGGCGGCGGAAGGTGCCGCCGGGCTGGTGGG
>CAZSDE010000013.1:0-3440 GCA_964605435.1 uncultured Akkermansia sp. | reverse complement strand
GAGGCGGCGGGCTCCTTGCCGGGTGGGGTGGCTGGGTTGGTGACTTCTGGTTTATCCGGTTTGATTTCGATGGCCGGGGTGACCGCGGTGGCTGCGGGAGCCGGGGCTGCGGGTGCAGCTGCCGGCGGGGTTTCCGGGGCTGGAGCTGGAGTTGGCGCCGCCGGTGCCGGTGCTGCGGTTCCGGTATCGCCCTGAGCGCCCTGCGGGCCGCCGGGGATGATGCCTGGGAGTCCGCCGGGCAGACCGCCCGGGAATCCACCCGGTGCGGCTCCGCCCTCGGGTTTTGGAGCCGGGGCTGGTTTGCCTTCCGGGAAGGCGGTCTTGAAGTTTCCTTTGAGGCGGAGGGCGAGGAGCCGCTGTTTGCCTTCGGGTTTCAGTTTGTAGGCGAGTTCCTGCATTTGCCGGAGGCTTTCCGGCGAGCCTGGGTTGGCATTGGCGTAGCTGACCGGCACCATGGAATGCTTGTCCGTGGTTTTGAGCAGGACGGTTTCCGTGAGGCCGCTGGCAGGGGAACCGCTGAAGGCTCCGGAGTAGATGAAGAAGAAGTTGGTGAGCGACTTGATGACGTCGTCGTTCTTGTCTCCCACGGCGTCCGGTCCGATTTCCATGACCACGGGGAAGCTGGTTCCCTGCATGTTCATGCCGTAGGCCGGGTCGGCCACGATGTTGGTGGTATCGAGCGAATACCCCCATGCGCCGAGGAGTTTGGGGAGGTTCGAGGCAGGTTCGACGGCACCCGGGGACATGCCTGGCGGCATGCCGGGCTGCGGGCGTCCCGTGGTGGTGGCGGCGAGGCTGGAGGAATCGAGGAAAGCGACCACGCGACCGCCGTTGAGGAGGTACTGATCGACGGCGAACTGGGTTTCCTCGGTGATGCCAGCCGGGTGGATGAGGACGAGGACATCGAGGGCCGGGTCGATGGTGGTGGCCGTCGCTTCGATGGTTTTGATGTCGTACTGAGACTTGAGGGCCTGGTAGATGGCCCATGGCTGGCTGCCGCCGAAGGGATTTCCCTGGACGGGCAGGGGAGTGAGGAGGCCGAGGGTTTTCGCCTTGGTGCGGTTCACCTCGCTGATGGCGCGGGAAAGGTTGTATTCGATTTTATCGTCTTCCTTGCCGTCGCTCGAGAGGAGATCTGGCACCCAGTCGATGAGGGCGGATTTGTCGAGGCTATTGACCGCGATGCCGAAGTAGAAGCGTCCTCCCCGCGGTTCGATGCCGGCGGCCTTGGCGGCTTCTTCCTCGTCGGTGGCGGGTTCGACTTCCTGTTTTTCGATCCGGACGAATTTCGGGTTCAGTTCGCGGTAGCGGGCGAGCCAGCTGTCGGTCTGATCGACGAGAGGGCGGAGGTTGGGAGGAAGCTGGTCCTTGGGGGACACGAAGAACTTGAGGGTGGTATCCGTGTCGACCTTGCCGACGATGTTGCGGGTGCCATCGGTGAGGGTGTGGACCTTGTATTCCGTCCAGTCGAGCCGGCTGGAACTGAGTCCGGCGATGATATTGACGGTACCGGCGATGGCGAGGACGAGCAGGGTGCCGCCTGCGGTGAGGAGCCATCCACGGTTTTTCGGGGCAGTGGATTTGTCAGGAGTGCTCATGGGAAGATGCTTGGGCTGGGCTTGGGATGGTTGCTCAGGAGCGCTTTGAGCGGATGATGACACTGGTCAGGAACAGGCAGAAGCCGATCACCGAGAGGAAGTAGACGATCGACTGGATGCGCATGAGACCGCGGGAGAGTTCCGTGGCGTGCCAGAGGAGGCTGATGCTGTTGCAGGCGTCTGCGAGGAAGCCGAGTTTTGCTCCGCGGAGGAAGTCGGTGATGGGGCCGAAGCCGATGAGTGTGAGGACGAGGCAGATGGTGACGGCGATAAGGAGGCAGGTGATCTGATTCCTTGTCATGGCCGAGATGGCGCAGGTGATGGCGATGGAGGCGGCACCGACGAGGAAGCTGCCGAGGTAGCCGCTGAAGATGACACCGCCGTCCGGTTCACCGAGGCGGTAGACTGTCATGACCATGCCGATGGTGGAGAGGAGCGTCACGGCGAGCACGGCGAAGGCCGCCAGAAATTTTCCGGTGATGGCTTCCCATGGAGAGATGGGCATGGTGAGGAGGAGTTCCGTGGTTCCCATGCGGTGTTCCTCCGACCAGAGGCGCATGCCGATGGCTGGTCCGAAGATCATGTAGATCCATGGATGGAAGTAGAAGAAGCTGGTGAGGGAGGCATCGCCGCGTTCGATGAATCCGCCGAAGAAGAGGCAGAGGCCGAGGCTGAGGAGGCAGAAGATGATGATGAGAACGTAGGCCAGCGGGGTCGTGAAGTAGCTGGTCAGCTCACGTTTGAATACGATCCAGACGTTGCGCATGGGAGGAGTCGCTGAGGATTGAAGTGATTGGTGAAGGGCGGGACTGGCTCAGGCTTTGTTGCTGCTGGTCAGTTCACGGAACATTTCGTCGAGGCGGCCTGGATCTTCGTGGAGTTCGACGAGTCCGAGGCTGCGCGAGGCGGCGAGGCTGTAGATTTCCGAGGAGAGGGCACCGGAGGGGGTATTGGGCCGTGGGGTGACGAGAGCTTCGAAGTTTTCGCCCGATGAGATGACTTCCAGTCTGGAGGCGTGGCGGAGGCTGGAAAGTTCCCGTTCGATGCCGCTGCCGGTGCCGCCGTTGATGCGCAGGTGCACGGTGCCGGCGCGGCTGGCGCGGCGCTGCAGTTCCTGGGGGGTGCCGTCGGCGACGATGCGGCCCTGATCGATGATGATGGCGCGGCTGCAGCAGGCTTCCACTTCCTCGAGGATGTGGGTGGAGAAGATGATGGCCTTGGTGCGGCCCATTTCCCGGATGAGGTTCCGGACGACGTCCTTCTGATTGGGGTCGAGGCCGTCGGTTGGTTCGTCGAGAATGAGGACTTCCGGGTCGTGGATGATGGCCTGAGCGAGGCAGGTGCGGTGGCGGTAGCCTTTGGAGAGGGTGTCGATGGACTGGCTCCGTACTTTCTGAAGGAAGCAGGTATCGATGGCGCGGTTGACGGCCTCGGTTTTGGCGGCCCCCGATCTGCCGCGGAGTTCGGCGGTGAAGCCGAGGAATCCTTCGACGGTCATGTCGAGGTAGAGCGGAGCGCTTTCGGGCAGGTAACCGATGCGTGCTTTGGCGAGATTGGGTTTCTCGAGCATGTCGTCGCCGCCGACCGACACCCTCCCGGCGGTGGGGGGGAGGAAACCGGTGATCATGCGCATGGTTGTGGACTTGCCCGCGCCGTTGGGTCCGAGGAATCCGAGGACTTCGCCTTTACGGACGGAGAGGGACAGATTGTCGACCGCCACTTTGGGGCCGAAATGCTTGGTCAGGTTATTGACTTCGATCATACTGACTGACGGATGGGAGGATTGGTGGGTGGAGTCGGCCCTTGAGGGAATAATCCGGGCGACCCGCCGGAGCGGAAGCG
>CAZSDE010000012.1:15057-21271 GCA_964605435.1 uncultured Akkermansia sp. | reverse complement strand
CCGGCTCACCGGCTTCGGCCTCGAAGACACCCACAGCGTCGCCAATGGCCTCGCATGGGGACCCGATGGCTGGCTCTACGGCGGCCAGGGCAGCACCACCACCTGCCGCATCACCCGCCCGGGCACCGACCCTCCCGATGCCAAAGGTGTCTACATCGAGGGCTGCATGGTCTGGCGCTACCACCCCGTCAGCCGATCCTTCGAAATCTTCGCCGACGGCGGAGGCAACACCTTCGGCATCTCATTCGACGCCGAAGGCCGCCTCTACACCGGACACAATGGCGGCGATACCCGCGGCTGGCATCACATCCAGGACGGCCTCTACCTCAAACAAGGAAAAGACCCCGGCAAATTCGGACCACCAGCCAATCCCTTCGCCTTCGGTGAACTCCCCATGATGGCCAGTTCCCACCCCATCCCCAGATTCTCCCACATGATCGTCATGGCGGAAGGTACCGCCATCCCGGAACCATGGCGCGGCATGTTCTTCGCAGCCGACCCTCTCCACCACACCATCATCGCAGCCGAACGCATCCCCGCAGGATCAACCTTCCGCACCACCGACCGCGGCATTCCCCTCAGCACGGACGACCAAACATTCCGCCCGGTATTCCTCACCCCCGCTCCCGATGGCTCCATCACCATCGCCGACTTCCGCGAGGAATACATCGCCCACGGCCAGAATTATCAAAGCCAGATCGATCCCGATTCCGGCCGCATCTACCGGCTGCGCGGACGGAATTCCCCCCCGGCGAAGGTGCACAGTCTCGCTGGTCTTCCCCCGGCGGAGCTGATCGGCTTCCTCCGCCACCCCAATCCATGGCAGCGCCAGACCGCAGTCCGCCTTCTCTCGGAACAAGGCGACCGCTCCACGGCCCCCCAACTCCGTTCCCTCCTCGCAGATCCTCAGACGCACCCGGCCCTCGAAGCCTTCTGGGTGCTCCACCGCACCCAGCCATCGGATGAACTGACGCTCGCAGCCCTGCAGCATCCCGCCGCGCCAGTCCGCTCATGGGCCATCCGCATGGCCGGTGATGCCCGCAACCTTTCTCCTGCCGTCCTCACAGCAGCGTCGGCGATGGCCCAGCAGGAAACCTCACCGGAAGTCCGCTGCCAGCTGGCAGCCACCGCCCGCCGTCTCCCGGCTTCCCAGGCTCTCGCGCTCGTCTCCGCCCTCGCCAGCCGGACCGAAGACGCCTCCGACCCCTTCGTCCCCCTCATGATCTGGTTTGTCATCGAATCGCACTGCGCTCAGAACCAACCGGAAGTCCTCGCCCTCTTCCAGTCGCCCGCCTTCCAGAATTCAGCCCTCATCCGCCAGCACCTCGTCCCACGCATCATGCGGCGCTTCGCCGCCCCTGCCACCCGCAGCAGCCTGCTCGCCTGCGCCACTCTGCTCAAGTCAGCCCCGGACACCGCATGGCGCGATGCCCTGCTCCGCGGTTTCGAGGAAGCCTTCGCCGGCCAAGCGATCCCCCACCTTCCCGACGAACTCCTGGAAGCCCTCGCGGCCTCGGGTAAACTCTCCCTCACCCTCCGCGTGCGCCAGGGAAATCCGGACGCCATCAGGGACGCCCTCAAGGCAGCCGCCGACGCCAACGCCCCCGCAGACACGAGACTCCAGGCCATCCGCGTCTTCGGCGAAGTTCCCCACCCGCCCGCCGAACCCGTCCTGCTCTCCATCGTCACAGGCAAAAACCCGGACGATCTCCGCGCGTCCGCCGCGACAGCCCTTCAGCGCTACACTTCCCCGGAAACCGCTTCGTCCCTCATCGCCGCATGGCCTTCCCTCCCGCCCTCCGTGCAGTCAGCCATCCTGGGAACTCTCACCAGCCGGCCCGCATGGACCACCCCCCTCCTAAAGGCAGTCAGCGCCCGCACCATCCCGGCCGCGGCCTTCTCACCCGATGCCATCAGCCGCATCCGCGCCCAGCATGATCCACAGACCCGCGCCGCCGCCGACGCCGCCTTCCCCCCTCCACCCGCCCGCGCCAGCCTCCAGCCCGCCATCGCCAGCCTGCGCCAGACCATCGGCTCGGCCCCCGGCGACGCCTACCGCGGCGAACCTCTCTTCCAGTCGCTCTGCGGTTCCTGCCACACTCTCTTCCACAAGGGCGGCCACATCGGACCAGACCTCACGCCCTACCAGCGCGATGACCTCGGCACCCTCCTCGTCAGCATCGTCGACCCCGACGCCGAAATCCGCGAGGGCTTCGAAAATGTCATCGTCGCCACCACGGACGGACGCACCATCGGCGGATTCCTAACCGACCAGAATGCCGCCACCATCGCCCTCCGCGGCTTCGACGGTGCCGAAATCTCCCTGCGCCGCAGCGAAATCACGTCGCTCACCCCCACCGGCCACAGCCTCATGCCTCCTGGCATCCTCGACCCTCTCTCCCCTCAGCAGATCCGCGACCTCTTCGCTTACCTCCGCCAGTCCCAACCGATCGCCCGCTGACCACCACGCAGGGAACCCTGACAGGACAACCGAGCGCCGAACGCACTGGTTTTGCGCTCGCCTCTCCCTGGCAGCAGGCCATGCTCGAAGGCATGAACCACAAGCGATGCTGCCTTGTGGCGGCCACCGTCCTCCAGCTGACCGCCGCCGTCCGCGCCCGGGCGGAATTGCCGCCGATTCCGGAAAAAGCTGAACGCGCCCTCGCCGCCCTTTCCCGGCGACCCGCCCCCGGACCCCTCTTCGACCGATTCCTCGACGCATGGCTGGACTCATCGGACCTCGCCTCTCTGGAATCCCTGCTGCGCACCCGACTCGCCACGGACAGCACTGCCGCCAGCGATCTTCTGCTCGGCATCTTCCTCCTCCGCGATGGCCGGGACGAAGAAGCACTGGGCCACCTCCGCAGCGCCACGGAACAAGCGCCGGAACTCACCGACGCATGGCTCTCCCGCGCCACCGCCGAGCAGCGGCTGCGCAACCCCGACGCCGCCATCGCCAGCCTCACCAAAGCCCGCAGTTCCGCCCCAGCCGATTCCCCTCAGGCTCTCCGCGCCGGAGAATTACTCGGACGCGTCCTCTGCCGCGCCGGCCGCACGGACGAAGCCATCGCGCTCTGGAAGGAACTGACAACACAGCGGCCCGACGACACCGCCCTGCTCGAAGACCTCGCCGAACTCCAGACGGACGAGGGCCTCTTCAACGAAGCCCTCGCCACCGCATCCCTGCTCGAAGCACGCCTCACCGAGCCGTACCCCCGGCTGCGCAATCGTCTCCGCATCGGCGACATCCACGCCAAAGCCGGCCAAACCGACAAGGCCGTCGCCACATGGCTGCAATGCCTCGGCGAAACAGCCGCCTCCTCATGGCTGGAAAAGGAAATCCTTTCCCAGATCAGCCAGCACTTCCGCCGACAGAACAATCTCGCCGGTCTCCGCCAGCTGCTCTCCAGCAAACTCGCAGACCGACCCGTGCGGCCCGCTCTGCACCGGGCCTGCGCGGCCATCATGGCGGAATCCGGCGACCGAGACGAGGCCATCGCCACCCTGCGCCGGCTCGCGGATCTCATGCCGGGCGACCTCACGGTCCGCGAGGAATGCGCCTCCCTCCTCCGCGATGCCGGACGCCCCGCGGAAGCCCTCGCCCTCATCGATTCCCTCCGCACCCAGCAACCCGACAACCCGGAACTCACTATCCGCCTCGCTCAACTCCGCCGCGAAACCGGCGACGACTCCGGTTTCCGCGCCCTGCTCGACGAATTCGTCAGCCGCAGCGGCGAGGCGGAATCAGCCCTGCTCCGGCGCGCCCATCTTCTCGCCGAAGCCGGCGACCCCGCCGCCGCCGCCGATTCCCTCGCCGCCACCGCCGCCACAGCCTCGCCAGATGCTCCGCTCGTCCTCGCACGCGCCGACCACCTTGCCAAAGCCAAACGCATTCCGGAAGCCCTCGCTCTCTGGAAACAGGCGGCCGCCAGCACTTCCCCGGTGCTCACCCTCCAGATCGCCAACAAGGTCACATCCACCGCCGGCATGACGGAAGCCTTCGCTCTGCTGACCGATGCCATCTCCCGCCAGCCCAGGCCGGATGTCATGCTCCTGCAGCGACTCGCCGAAATCGCTCCATCCGCCGACCGCAGCCGCGAGGCTCTTCCGTTTCTGCGTCCCCTTCTCGCTTCGGCCCGCACCACCGCTGAACAACTGAAGGCCATCGACCACGCGCTCGTCGTCGTCCGCTCCGCGCAAGCCACGGAATCTCTGCGCAGCGAACTCGCCGCCCCCGATGCCTCCCCTCCAGAGCAATGCCTCCTCGCCAGATTGCTCGAAGCAGATGGGCAAACCGACGCCGCGGAACAGACGCTCCGCGCGCTGCCCCCGGAATCCGCAGCCCCCTTCCTCGTCGCGTTCCTCACCCGCCACGAACGCTGGAACGAGGCCGCCACCGTTCAGGAATCAATCGCCTCACTACCCGGGCCGCCCAGAGCCGAGGACGCCCGGCTCCTCGCCCAGCTCCTCCTGCGGGCGGGTCAGATCGAGAAAGCGGAAACCGCCGCGCGGCGCTGGGCCCAGCTCGCCCCCACCTCGCCGCAGCCAGTCCTCGCCCTCGCCGACATCCTCAGCAGCAGAAACGACTCGTCCGCCGCCCTTCAGATCCTCAGGACCGCTGCGGGCCGCTTCAAGGACCACGAAGAAATCCGCATCCGCCTCGCCACCGCAGCCTCGCGCAGCGGCAACCTGCCGGAAGCCCTCCGGCATTACCAATCACTCTACGACAGCGCCCGCGACAGCCCGGCACGCTCGCGCTGGCTGACCGCATGGGCCCAGACGGCCGTCACCCACGGCTCGCTCCCGGAACTCACGGACGAATTCCGCGACCGCCGCCGCCGGGCCGAAGATCCAGTCGACGACCTCCTCGCGCTCGCGGAACTCCACCGCCTCGCCGCCAATTTCGAAGGCCGCCGCGCCGCCCTCATCGAAGCCGCCGGACTCGCCGGGGACCGACCCGAAACTGCGCTCGCCATTGCCGAACTCCACCTCCGCGAGAACAACCGCGACGCCGCCATCGCAGCCCTCGAACCAGCCCTCGCCCACGATGCCGCTGGACTCGTCCGCGAGAAACTGGCGCGGCTCTTCCTTGATTCCGGCCGCCGGGACGATGGCCTCGCCCTGCTGCGCGCCTCCGCCGCCGAAGCCGACCCCGCCGCCCTCGAACAGTTTGCCATGGCCCTGCTCCGCAGCCGCCGCGCCGCAGAAGCACTCGCTGTCCTGCAGTCGCGTCCGGACGCCACAGCCTCGGACTACCGTCTCGGTTTCCTCTCGGCCCTCCTGCTCATCGAAACCGGGCAGCCCACGGAAGCCACCGCCCTCTTCACGTCCCTCGCCACCACGACCACGGAACTCCCGGAGGAACGCCGACGGCGCATCGCCACGAAATTTCAGCCGCCCACCGCCGCAGACGAACTCAACGGCCTGCTCGCGGCACGCTTCCCGGGCAAGGCCGCCGACCTCTTCACTACCCTCAGCGTCCGCGATGCCCTGCTCGAACCGGAAGGCCAGTCCATCAATGCCTCGTTCCCTCTGCCATCATCGCTCGACGACCTCCACGCCGCCGCCCTCGCCGGAGCCTGCCTCTCCATTTCCCGCGAACCCTCGGAACCAAAACGCGCCCAGCTCATCACCTCACTCGCTTCCGCTGGATACCCATGGGTCGCCACCGCCAGCCGCATCCCGCGCATCGATTATCCTGTGGCCGGAGCACCGCCCATCGACTGGGCCGCCCTCGCGGCCACGGATCAGCAGAACCTCGACCTGCTCGCCATCGCCGCAGCCGCCGCTGCCTTCGACCAGACCAGAACCCCCAGTGCCGCACTCGCCGCAAGGGCATGGGAAGCCTTCCACGCCACTCATCCGGATTTCGCTCTCGCCGTCTGCCTGCCTGCTATCGCCACCCTCGCGGAACCAGCCCCGTGGGAAACCGAAGTCCTCGCCGCAGCAGCGGACGTCGCTTCTCCCGACGCCCTCCTTGTCTACGCCGCGACCCGCCGCCGCACACCCTCCAACCGCGCCGCAGCCATCACGGAACAATTCGAGGACATCCTCTTCTCGTGGCAGCAGCACCTCAAACTGCCCCCCGCCATCCACGACGAACTCAATGATGACTTCCTGTCGGCACTGGTCTGGTCAGCGGTCCGCCGCAACGACCCCGCCCGCATGGCCGCCATCCTCGCACGCGAATTCTCTCCCCGTGGCCTGCCGCAGA
>CAZSDE010000012.1:0-15047 GCA_964605435.1 uncultured Akkermansia sp. | reverse complement strand
TCCTTCCCTCACCGTCCCGCTCGTCTTCCCTCCGGAACAATTGCCGGGCGTACCCCCCAGCGTGCTCTTCCTCTGCTCGGAACCAGCCGGATTCTTCCCGGATGGCCCAGCCATCCGCCCGGAGTTCCTCGCCTCCGCAGCCGGCCACACCACGCTCCCCATCCTGCGCGCCCTGCTCCATCTGCCGCTGCGCGACGACAACGCACAGCAGCAGGCCTTCGATCAACTGTACGAGGCAGCCGGATCGGACCCCGCTGCCCTCCTGCTCGCCGCCGCATGGTACGGGGAACGCAGTGATCGCTCAAAGGAGGCGGATTGCCTCCAGCGGACGCTCGCCCTCACCCTGCCCCCGGAATTCCGCTTCACCGCAAATGCCGCGCTCGCTTCGCTCGGCGCACCGCAGGACGCCCCCGCCGACCTCCGCAAGGCCGCGCAGGAAGCGGCCCTCCAGCTCCGCAGCAGTGCGCGGGCACCGGGCCAGCGCGACGAACTCGCCAACCTCCTCGCCTCGCTCGATCTCACCGAAGAGGCCGCCAGACTCAGCCCACGCGCCGCCCGCATCCGGCAGATCCAGTTGGCCAGCCCGGGACACATCGATGTTCTCATGAGCGCAGGAAAACGCCCGGAAGCGGTCGCGGCCATCGCGGCCGCCGGACTTTCCCTGACCGCTGGATCCACGGCTCCCAATTCGTGGTTCCCACTCTGGAATTCCGTGGAGCCATGGATCGACTCCATATCGCACCACGACATCCGCAGGGAAGTGGCCGACGCCATTGCCAAGGCCCCGGATCACGCGCCGGTCTCACGGGGATTCCTCCTCTGCCTCCTCGGCTTCCGCGAAGAAGCAGCCCCGTGGCTCACCCAGATCCCCCCGGGAGATACTCCGGAATCCGTCGCCGCCCGCGCCGCCTCCTTCTGGATCGCCCTGCAGCAGCAGCAGGCATCACAGGCAGTCGAACTCTTCCAATCCCTCCCAACTGCGGCCCAGCAGGGAGCATGGAGTCTCCCGCTAGCCTCCGATGCCAGCATCAAACCCACCCTACGCGAGGTATTCTCTGCCCTGCTCGCAACATGGCCGATCAACGAGCCAGCCCCATGGTTCGACAACTACCTCACGGTCCTCTTTCAGGAAATGCCGCCCGGCCCGCAGAAGGCGGAACTGGTCACCCGGACCTGCCGCGTTCCCAACCTCGCCGCAGGATCGCTTTCCTTGCTGCTCCGTCTCCCCCCGCAGGACCGCGATCCCTTCCTCCGTACCGCTGCCATCAATGCCTGCCTCGCCATCACCCACGCACCCACCACACACCGGCCGCCACGCAACGGCTGGACCGACTCCGCACTCGAAATCACCGAATCATCCTACCACGCGGAATCACCGGCCTTCATCGCCATCCGCGAATCATGGCGCTCCGGATCGCTCGGCGAACTCGGCAAGGTGCTGACCAGCCAGCTCACGGACCCACCCACGGCAACCACCGCCGCATCCCTCATCCAGCTCTATTCATGCCCCGCAGAATCTTTCGCAGACGCCTGCCGCCAATTCCTCGCCACGGCCGCCGACCCGGAATCGGCATGGAGCCAGATCGCCATCGCCTCAGCTGACCGCCAACTGACCCCGGACCTCTCTGCCGCCCTCGACGCCGCCCTCGCCCACCTGCAGGAACCAGTCACGGAATGGCCCACCGTCTACTCGGCGGGCGCCGCCCTCGCGGCTTCCACCGCCCTGCAAGGCATGGCCCATGGCCCGGACGCCGTAACCGCTTTCCTCCGCCGCATGGCAGACCGATGCCTCGGCCCGGAAGACGGCCGCAGCAACCGCCTCGCCTCGCTCCCGCTGCACTCGGTGCCTCCCTCCAGCCTCCGCCTGACACCCCATGAAGCCGGCCCGCTCGCGTTCATCTCGGCCGTCCGCCTCTGCTGCGCCTCGTCTCCGCCCTGCGTGATTCCCGCCCTCACAATCCTGCACGATACTCTGGCAGCCCCTCCAGCGGCTACCGAGGAAGCCTGCCTGTTCGCCAGGCGCTGCCTCACCGGCAAGTCCGACCAGACCTTCCCTGCCACCATCATCCTCGGACGGCTGCGCCGCGCCGGGCTCCTCGGAAATGACTTTGTCCGGCCTCTCGGTCCCTTCGGCGGAATCTGGAATCTCCCGCCCGCATCCGATCTCCCCTTCAGCGCAGGCCCATGGCCCGCCCTCGCCACCGCACTCGCCGCAGAACCTCCCTCGCACGGCCGCGACCTCCTGCTCGCCTTCCTCCACGAACCTTCCACCGCAACCGCGGAAATCATCAACACAGTAGGCTCATTGACCCGGCAGTTGCCGGCCATCACCACGGAATGGTCACGGTCGCTCGCCACCATGACCCCGGAATCAGCCGCCCCCACCCTCTCGAGCGACGGCAAGGCTTTCCTCGCGGCCATCGCCGCGGATCAATCGGCGGAAGCGCGCCGCCTCTTCACCGAAGCCCGCACGGCCCTCTCCGCCTTCGTCGCCAATCCCACCAAGCCACCCGGCGGCGATCCCGAGGCCCTGCTGCGGAACCTTCTTAACGTGCCCTCCGACGCCCCTGCGGAATCCCGCAGGGAATCGCTCGCCCTAGTCCTCGCCACGGCCGCCATCACTCCCGGCGAACCCTTGCTCAACGATGCCTTCGCCCCCCTCTTCACGCATCCTGCCAACCCGGAGGCAGCTTTCGCAATCCTCCAGCCGTGCGCCAAACTCGCAGCCACCCCCGGCCCACACTTTCCACTCCAGTTGCCACCGGAATTCGTGACCGCCACCCTCACGTCACGATCAACCGACCCCGCCACCCGGCTCCGCTGGAAATTCCCCCTGCCCCCGGAAATCGAATCCATGGCCAGCAAGGGGGCCCGCCTCGCCCTGCTGCCCGGTGCCCTCGCCTTCGTCATCCCTCCCCCGGAACGGGATGCCTTCCGCTCATGGTTCACAGGCGGCCCCCCTTGGGAAGACGTGCTCGGCGACCCATCCATCAGCCCAGCCTGCCGCCTCTCGGCCGCCCTCGCCCTCTGCTCTTCTCCTTTCGCCTCGGATTCCCTCGCCGCCACGGCCCGTGCCCTCTTCCTCTCGCACGCGAAGAACTCGGAAGGACAACTCCCTTTCCCATGGGACGATGCCCTTTCCCTCCTCGCTCTCGGCTCCCGCTTTCCCGTCCCGGAAACCACCGCCCGGGAACTGCTGCCTGTCCTCACCAACCTCGTCGCCGATGAAGGCCACGGCTCGGAAAACCATTTTCCTTTCCTCACCCAGCTCGCCATCGCCGCCGGAGAATCGGGCCGCGCCCTCGCCCTGATCCGCAAGGCCCAGCCGGAATACAAGGCCTTCCACATCGCCATGGCCGTCGCAGCCCGGCACAAAGACCTCCTGACCGCGGCCACCGCCTCCCGCATGTCCCTCCATGCTCCCGCAGATGCCGTCCCCGATCTCCCGGCCGACCTCCTGTCTCCAGCCTCCCTCGCATGGCTCGCCACCCACCTTCCGGACCCGGCCGTCCGCTGGAATCTCACCGCCCTCTGGGCCGCCGCCGCCCTCCGCAGCAACCACCCCGGAGCAGGCCAAATCCTCGTCAGCCTAGCCGCATCATGGCCACAGCCCGATCCCCTGTATCCCGGAGACCCGCCCATCGCCCTCGCCCTCCTCGCCGAATGGCCACCAGCCCTCGCCGCCCTCCCACCACACGCTCTCCCCTCGCGGCCCCCAACCCCATGGAAGGAAATCGACCACACGAGTCTCTCCAGCCACCTCACCGACATCGCTCACCACCTCGCACTCATCACCCGCGGCCAATCGCCACTCGGCAGCATCACACCCGAATGCATGGCTTACCTCAACCCTTCCAAAACCCTCGCCGATCCATCCCTCCCCACCCTGCGCACCATCGTCCACTCGTTCCCTTCCCTCCCCCACAACGATCAGAAGGAATTCCTCCAGAAATGGCGGTCGGTCGCCAGCAGCGAATACCCCATCCTCGCCACAACCTCTTCGCTGCTCGCATTGCTGCACGAACCAGCGAACCCCCCGGCACCCCTCCCCGCAGCCAGCTTCTCGCCCACCCCATTCCCCTTTCCCCTCCCCGCCGGAACGGACCGCACCGTCTTCCTCGGCAATCTCTCCCTGCTTCTCCAGCACCAGGATCCATCCCTGACCCAACCATGGATCGAATCCATCTCCACCACGACACCGCAAAATCCCCCAGACACAGGCAAACCGGACGCCTTGAGCCCAGCCGCCCGCTGAAACCGAATTCTCCTTCATTCTGACTGGACGACCTTGCCCGCAGGCGTGTCCGCCTCAAGGTACCGCAGAGGTTCCCCGATCCCTGCCATCCGAACGCTCATGCGGCCTTCCCGTTACTTCTGTGCTGAAGCTCACCCACCAAGTTCCGGCCTTGCGGATGTAACCACCGCGGGTCTCTGATTTCCGTGCCCGCGAACCAACGCCAGCAGTGCCCAGAGCAAGAACGTCCGGCCCAGCAGCCATGGCGCTGGCTGCTGCCGTACCTTGCCCTCGCCGTGCCCGCATGGCAGGCATGGCACGCCACCTGCCGCGTCCCATGGGCGGATCACTGGAGCGTACTCGTGGAGCCCTGGATGAAACTCCAGCAGGGAGGTTCATGGTGGGAGTTCATCCACGCTCCCAACAACGACAGCCGTCACGACCTTCCACGACTCATACACGCTGCCCTCATGCAGTGGACCGGATGGAACCTGCGCCTCGAATCATTCGTCTGTGTCCTGCTCACGGCAGTCGCCATCTGGTTCAGTAACCGCTGCTGGCGACGCCATCCCTCTGCAGCCCGGCTGTCCCTCGCCTGCGGCAGCGCCCTCCTCATCACCTCACCCATGCAGTGGATGAACTGGTCGTGGGGCATCCAGATCTGCTGCCTCATGGCCGTCGCCGGTAGTCTCGCCACCATCGAAATCCTCTGCCATGGCCAAGGCTCCCTCACCCGCAGAACCGCGTGGGCCGCCGCCGCTGCCGCTGCTGCTGTCTTCAGCTTCGCCAGCGGCTGGCTCGCATGGATCGTCGGCACCGCAGCACTAGCCATGGTTCCGGCCAACAGCCGCCGCGACCGCATCCGCGCCACCATTCTCTGGACAACGGCCCTCGCCCTCACACTCGCGGCTTTCCTTCCGGGAATGGAATCAGCCGGCCACGCCGTCCATCCGGACCATACCCCTCCCGCCGTCGATGGCCTGCTTTCCCATCCACTCCGGGCCGTCTCGTTCTTTATCCAGGTGGCCGGAGCCCCCTTCAGCGAAGTCTGGTTCTGGAACGCCCGCAGCCAGCGGGTCGCCGCCGGAGCCATCGCCGCCACCATCACCACGGTCACGGGACTCACCCTCCTCGCCATCATGGCCCGCCACTGGTGGCAGCAGCGCCGCGACGCCCCATGGTCAGCGCTGGTCCCATGGGCCCTCCTCGTCCTCTACGGACTCGGCAACAGCGCCGCCATCAGCATCGCACGATTCCAGTTCCCCGACTACAGCCCGTTCCAGTCGCGCTACCCCAGCTATACCCTCTGGTGGATCATCGGAATCATCGGGCTCCTCTGTGCCATGCCTGCCCAGCACCCCATACGGCGCAGTGCCCGTTTCCTCCTGCCGCTGACGGCATGGTGCTGGCTCTGCGGCGCATGGCAGGGCTGGGCCGACTGCGAACGCATCGCATGGCACTCCCGCAATGCCGAAGCCGCCACCACCCTCCGGCACGTCGCCCCGGAACCACAACTGCTCCACCGCATCTTCCCCAACGCACCCGCAACGGTGCCCCCATCCCTCGACGCCCTCGCCACCGCAGGCCTCCTCAATGTCGCCACCTTCCAGAACCCGGACGTCTCCGCCACCCCCCGCCTCCCGGATGACTCCACGGACGGTCAGATCCTGTCAGGGGCATGGGAAAACGGTCACCCCATCCTCCGCGGCTGGGCCATCAGCCTGACCTCCCGCCGCGAAGCCCGCTCCATCATCATCTCGTTCCAACCGGAAAACGGCCCGGAACATTGGCTCGGCGTCGCCACTCATCGACCCCGCGAACCAAAACACGCACAGCGTCGCCACGCCCGCGCACTCGAAGACCGCATCGGCTGGCGCTTCGATCCATCGGAACTTCCCAAGCCGGAAGGCATCCCACCTACATGGCAGCGCCGCTCCCCACCCCCCGGAAAGGTCCGCTTCCGCGCATGGGCCCTCGACGCCATCAGCGGCCGCGTTGCCCCGCTCCGCGGCGAGATCTTCCTCGATATTCCCGAACATCAACAGGCCGGCGGCAACTGAACGAAGGCCGACCACCCCAACGCACCGGAACGCGCCATGCTCCCTCAGGAATACCAGACGATGCGCACAGTCGAAGATTCCTACTGGTGGTACCGCACGCTCCGATCCCATGTCGTCCGCGAACTCGCCAACCGCCTCCTCCCCGGTGCCCATGTCCTCGACGCTGGATGCGGAACCGGCGGCATGCTCGATTCCCTCCGCCGCCATCCCGCCCACTGGCAACTCTCCGGACTCGACCTCTCACCCGATGCCGTCAGACACACCAAGGACCGCGGCTTCGACTTGATCACGGAAGGCAGCATCTCTTCCATGCCCATGGCGGCAGAACAATGCGACGCGGTCGTCTGCCTCGATGTCCTCTACCACAAGGCCGTCGATGAGACCGCAGCCCTCCACGAACTTCACCGCATCCTGAAACCCGGAGGCTGGCTCCTCCTCAACCTCCCCGCATGGGACTCGCTCGCAGGGGAACACGACCGCGCCGTCCATGGAGCGAGACGCTACACGCCCGAACGGATCCGCTCGCTGCTCGCCCCACCCCTCTGGCAGATCGAATCACTCCACGGCTGGAACGCTCTCCTCTTCCCGGCCGTCTGGACCTCCCGCCAACTCAGCCGACGCCGGAAACAGTCAGCCACAGGACCCGCCCAGTCCGACCTCAAGCCGCTGCCATCACCCATAAATCAGCTGCTCGCCTCCATCTCGGCCGCCGACCTCGCAGTCTGCCGCTCCTTCCAGATCCCCATCGGCACTTCCCTCTTCGCGATTGCACGCCGCCCATTCCCCCCAACTTCCTGAATCCATGTCTGCCTCCCCGATTCCGCGGGTCAGCTTCGTCGTCCCGCTCTACAACACGGGCAACGCCCTCCCCACCCTCATCGAAGCGTTCCGCAGCCTCACCATCCCGGGTGGATTCGAACTCATCCTCGTCAACGACGGCAGCCCGGATGGCACCGGCCACCGCGTTCCACCCCTCCTCGCCAACCTCCCCTTCCCAGTCACATTCGTCGACCTCGCCCGCAACTTCGGCGAACATGCCGCCGTCATGGAAGGCTTCCGCCACTGCCGCGGCGCCAGCATCATCAACCTCGACGACGACCTCCAGAACCCCCTCAGCGAAGCAGTCCGACTCCTCGAACACCTTGAATCATCCGGCGCAGAAGTCGTCTACGCCCGCTACGCCCGCAAGGAACATCACCCGCTCCGCAACCTCGGCAGCCGCTTCAATGACTGGGCCGCCACCCTCGTCCTCGGCAAACCCAAAGGCCTCTACCTCTGCAGCTTCCGCGCCCACCGCCACGACCTCATCCAGCGCGTGCTCCGCTACGAAGGCCCCTACCCCTACATCGATGGCCTCATCCTCGGTTCCACCGACCGCATCGAAACCCTCGAAGTCGCCCACTTAGCCCGCACGGACGGCCAGAGCGGCTACACCCTGCGCCGCCTCGTACGGCTCTGGATGAACATGTTCTTCAACTTCAGCATCATGCCCCTCCGCGTGGCCTCGGTCCTCGGACTCCTCCTCTGTGCCTGCGGAGCCATCGGCGTCCTCATCGTGATCGCAGAATGGTTCTCCGCCTCCCGCACCGTCCCCGGCTGGGCCTCCCTCATCACCGCCATCTCCCTCTTCTCCGGCTGCCAACTCCTCATGCTCGGCGTAATCGGTGAATACCTCGGCCGTACTTACCTCACCGTTTCCTCCAAACCACAGTCGCTCGTCCGCAGCATCACATCACACCAGCCAAAGGCAGATTAAACCTCCGGTGGTGCAGGCATGCCGCGCGGGCGGACGGGATGAGGCGCCCAGACGGGCGAGACCAGCCCGGAACCTCAGTCAAAAAACGTCTTCGCTGCCGGAGCCGGGATCTTCTTGAACCGCCGCGTGATGTCGATCAGCGACTGCTCAACACCCATCCGCTCCAGACTCGACGCTCCCACAAACCCGACACAGCCAGTCCGTTCGTTGACCTGCGCCGCGTCCTCCGGCGAACAGATCGGTCCCCCGTGACTCAGGAAAATAATGTCGCGCCGGCCCGACTGCTTCGCTCCCGCGATGATCGCATTGGTCCGCTCCACCGCATCGTCCATGGAGCATACCGCCCCCTGCACCCCGATCGATCCACCAATTGTCGTGCCCACATGCGCAATGATCGCATCCGCCCCGGCTTCAGCCATCGCCTTCGCCTCCTCCGCCGCCCCCACGTAGACCACACTGAACAAGTCCATGCGGCGCGCCAGTTTCACCATCTCATATTCCTTCTGCACACTCATCCCGGTTTCCTCGAGCACCCCGCGGAAATGCCCGTCCACAATGGTGTGCGTCGGAAAATTGTTCACCCCGGAAAAACCCATGTCCTTCACCTGCAGCAGCCAATGCCACATGCGGCGCCGCGGATCGGTCGCATGCACCCCGCAGATCACCGGACATTCCTCCACAATCGGCAGCACCTCGTACTCGCCAATCTCCATGGCAATGGCATTGGCATCCCCATATGCCATCATCCCACACGTCGATCCATGCCCCATCATCCGGAAACGCCCGGAATTGTAGATGATGATCAGATCCGCGCCGCCCTTTTCAATGAACTTCGCACTGATCCCCGTGCCCGCGCCCGCCGCAATCACCGGTTCTCCCTTCCGGATCGTCTCATGAAGACGTTCAATGACTTCGGCGCGCGTATAGGGATTTCCTTTTCCAGTCCAGGGATTCGGCATGTTGTGCAGTTCGTTTTGGGTTGATGAAAGTGTCCGGGGAATTACCCCCGGTGCTCTGCTGTACGGTTTTCAGCCCACGGGCGGATACTCAATGGGCGTGAAATGAGACACCCATGGTTCCTCCCGGAAACAGTCCACCACCATCGGCTCAGGCCCCCGGATGTTGTTCAGAATCGCCAGAAACCTCAGGGTAGCCGGCCCACGGTTGAATGTCATGTGCGGAACCCCCGCGGGTATCAGCGCCATCTCCCCCGCCCGCAGCAGCCGCTTTTCCTCACCCACCCACTGCTCGGCTTCGCCCTCCAGCACAAAAATAATCTCCTCCCTCCCCGGATGAAAATGAAACAGATGCGCCTCACCCGGCGGAAAGGTCGCCCGGCAGAGATACAGTTCCTGCGAACCCGCATTGCCCGGCGACACAAATTCCTCCACATGACACCACGGAAGATCAATGTGGCGGGCATCCGCAGCAGTAAGATGACTTTTGAAGAGTTCCGGATTCATGGCGCAGTCCGCAACGGAAGCCCCAGCGTCCGCCCCCGCGCAAGAGGACATCACACCGCAGCCGCGAAACGCTCCAGCATCTCTCGGAATTCATCCACACTGAAAGGCTTCGGCAGAAATCCAGCAAACCCCATCGCTTCATACCGGCTCAGTTCGGCGTCGGAATACTGCCCGCTCGTCGCCAGCACCGTCGCCCCGCGGTCAAGCCTCCGCAGTTCCCGAAACACTTCCTCGCCGCCCATTCCCTTCAGATTGATGTCGAGAATCACCATGTCATGCGCCCGACCACTCCGGTGCCGCTCGCGATACCGCTGAATCGCCTCTTCCCCGGACGACACCACCTCCACCGGACACCCCAGCCGCGCCGCAATCGCCCCCAGCGAAAACCGGATCCCTTCCTCATCATCCACCACGAGCAACGATGGCATGGCCCGTCCACCCGAACCCGTCGCCACCGCCAATCCACGCCCAACCCCCTCCGCCACTTCCGTTCCCTCGGTACCTTCCGCAACACCCGCCAGCGCAGCGGCCCCAAGGGCCGGCAGCACCACATGAAACACCGTCCCCACCTGCGGACGGCTCTGCACAAAAATCTCCCCACCGTGATCCCGCGCAATCTGATGGCAGATCGCAAGGCCACACCCATTCCCATCCTCCTTTGTCGTAAAACGGCTGTTGAACAGATGCGGAAGGTAATCCTGCGGTATCCCCGGCCCCCAGTCGCGCACGGATATCGCTACGTGCGGCCCCGGTCGCAATCCCTGCCCGGATGTCACCTCATGGTTCACCGCCGTCACCAGCAGCCGCCCACCCCCAGGCATCGCCTGACATGCGTTCCGCACCAGATTCAATACCAGTCGCTCAATCTGCCCGGCATCAACCAGCACATCCCGCAGATCCCCATCCGCCTCGAATGACCAATCCACATTCTGCGCACAGGTCGCCATCCGCAGCGCCCGGCGCAGAAGCGGCTCCAGCCGGCACCGCACCCGCTCCGGTTCGCGCGGCCGGAAACAATCCAGAAAATCCTTCGCCAGATCAGCCGCCCGCCGAGCCGATTCATACGTCACCTGCAGCTTGCCATGAAGATCACTCCCCGCCGGCAACTGCCCGATCACCATCTCCACAGGCAGCAGAATCGCCGTCAGCGCATTGTTGAACTCATGCGCCACATACCGCGCCGAATCAGTCACCATGTCCACCACATCCTGCTTCCATTCCCCAGCCTGCGGCGGCGCACCCTCGTACTTCCGTGCCATGCCACCGCTGCTGCGTTCCGACACCGTCAGAATGTAACTCAGCACCCCGCCATCAGCTTCCGTCACCGGCACCCCGCGCCACTGGCACAACCGCCCCACCCGAGCTCCCCCGCCCAGCAGCGCCGCCCCCACCTCCCTTCCCCTTCCTTCCCCCCCCAAACCCAGCCCCGCCAGCAATCCGCCCGCATCCCCCACCAACCGGGCCAGCCGCCTCCCGCTCCGCTGCGCCCCGGAAACCCCCGCCATCTCCGCCATCGCCCGGTTCCCATACAGCACCGCAGGCACTCTTCCCGACCTGCCCGCCCGCTCCACCACCAGCACCCCCTCCCGAACCGCATCCAGCGCCACCTTCAGGTGATGATTCACCGCCATGATGCGTTGCATCGGCTTCTCGGCAGCGGGAACGGCGGACACAGGAAACTTCGGAGATGGTTCAATTCAGGAGAGCTTTCCTGCTAATGCATCCTAAGAATCTCGGCGAGCAGTTTTTCGCCCGACTTTCCATAGTCTCTTACGGAAACCAGGTCCGTTCGCCATTGCAACCATCCCACCACCATGTCACGCTCCTTCTGCTGCGGTGCATGGAATGCGGTGAAATCCCGCGACAGTGTGCGCTGCTGTAACCGGCTACAAACCTCCAGGAATGACGGCAGGTCCAACAACCCGCCACTTTCCGCAAACCAATCGATCCCCACCGGCTTGCCCCGGGAAAGAATCGGTGAAGGCGGAGGCAAGGCCTGAAGCCGGGAGTCAGAATACTTCGCTGCAGCAAGCTCACCGCGACGGCCAGACCGCAAGTCATGGCCGCCGCCCTTATCGTCAACAATAAGCGTGAATCGCCATGAAACATCCCCGCGCGGCTGCCCGCAGCCGCCTCCGACCCCTCGTGCCGGCCCTCATCCTGCTGGCCCTCCCCCCGGCAAAGGCCGCCCTCTCCTTCACCGACGTCCGGCTCTGGGCCGGTGACCCCGCCGGACCCGCCAGCAGCGAGGCCGCCCTCGTCATCGACTGGCACGATGGCTCGCCCCCCGTCGTCTGGGGGTACCGCTGGCCCAGCACGGAATCCCGCACGGGCCTCGACATGCTCAACGCCATTCTCGGGGCCGACCCCGCCCTCGCCGTCGACAGTTCCTTCTACCCGAATGCCATTTCACTCGGATCCCGCAGCCGAACCTACGATGACCTCGGCACCCCATCGTACCTCGACGACCTCTACTGGAACTACTGGGTGAATAACGAGGTCTTCTCGCACCCGACCGACTTCCGTCTCAATGGCCACATCGTGCCCCCGGCCGGCACGGTCGTTCCCCTCGGCAATCCCTACCTTTCCGGACGCTGGGTCGAAAGCAGCACCGGCACTGCCGACCGACCCCTCGCTCATGGCTCATGGGACGGTCTCGCCTTCGGTTCCTACGGCACACTGCCATCGAATCCAGCCGGCATCCCGGAACCTCACACGGCCACCCTCGCCCTCGCAGGCTTCGCCGCCGCCTTCCTCCGCCGCTGCCGCCGCCTCGCCCCATCGGCATGCCTCGCCGCCACCACGGTTTCCGCTCCCGCCGGACCCTACCCGCCCGGCCCAGGCCTCCCGGGCTCCGACGCCATCGCCGCAGACAACCCCGCCATCCGCTCGTGGGCCCATGCCGTGACATCGTTCTTTCCAGGACCCCAGCGCAAAGGAGCCGCCAGTACCACCACCGCCAATTACGGAAGCCTCGCCAGCATCCTCGGCCCCACGTCAGTCACCGGAACAGACGCCGACTACCCCCCAGCGTCATCCAGCGGAACCCCAGCCGCCCCCGTCCTCAGCCTCGGCGACGGCGGCAGCGTCACCGTCACTTTCCCGAAACCCATCCGCAACGGCCCAGGCCCGGACTTCGCCGTCTTCGAAAACGGTTTCTCCACAGGCTCCGCCGTCTTCGCAGAACTCGCCTTCGTCGAAGTCAGTTCCAATGGCTCCCACTTCGTCCGCTTCCCAGCCGTCTCCCTCACGCCCACCACCCTCCAGAACGGAGCCTACAGCACGATCGACCCCACCAACCTCCGCAACCTCGCCGGGAAATACCCGGCAGGCTGGGGTACGCCGTTCGACCTCGCCGACCTCACCCCATCCGCTTCCCTCGACCCCAACCGCATCACCCACGTCCGCCTCGTCGACGTGGTCGGCTCCATCACCCCCTCCCTCGGATCGACCGATTCCCTCGGAAATCTCGTCAACGATCCCTTTCCTACCCAGTTCCTCACCAGCGGATTCGACGCCGACGCCATCGCCGTGCTCCACGAAGCCGCCGACCCATGGGCGGATTGGCAGGCCACCCACTTCTCCCCACAAGAATCCGCCAATCCCGCCATCAGCGGCCCCAGTGCCGACCCGGACCGCGATGGTCTCCCCAATCTCGCGGAATACGCCCTCGCCAGCCACCCACTCCAAAGCAGCCCCATCCCTCCCCTGCGCATCTCCCGTGGATCCCTCGCCATCCAGTTGGCCTTCACCAGACCCGCCGCCCGCAGCGATGTCCGCTACACCATCGAAACATCCCCGGATGGCACCTCGTGGCTCCCCCTCGCCTCCAGCTCCAATGGCAATCCGCTCACGGCCATCCCCAACGCCCTGCCCGCGCCAGGCACCATCGGCGAATCCCCACCCCCTGCCATCGAAACATCCCTGTCCTTCCCGCCCGACAATCAGCGCCGCTTCTTCCGCCTGAGCTTTTCAAGGCCATGAAACCAAAGGCCTCACAGCAGAAAAAAGGGTTCACCCTCCTCGAAATCCTCCTGACCGTAGCCATCTCGGCCGCCGCCACGGCTTCCGCCGCCGCGGTCTACCAATGGTCGCGCCTCCGCGCCGACATTGCCCTCTCCAGCCGCAACCTCCGCCAGCTCGCCACCGCCAACCTCAACTACGCCCAGGACCACAACGGCCACTTCTGCCCAGCGCAGGACCAGTCGAATCTCCGCCGCTGGCACGGCGGCCGCAAACGCTTCGACGCACCCTTCTCCCCGGATGGAGGCTTCCTCACCCCCTACTTCGGACGCGACGTCCAGCTCGAAACCTGCCCGCTCCTCCGCCGCATCGTCGACGCCTCCGTCAGCTTCGAAGAAGGAGCCGGCGGCTACGGCTACAACTCAGCCTACATCGGCGGATCACCCGGCGACTGCTTCTCGCCTGCCTCGATCCTCGAAGTCGAATTCCCCGGCCGCACCGTCATGTTCGCCACCACCGCCCTGGCCCGCGCCGAAGGCATGCAGGAATACCCCTTCGCAGAACCATTCTTCTGGCCCCTCGAAGACGGCTCGGACGGCGGCGAACTCCAGCCGTCCGTCCACTTCCGCGCCCATGGCTGCGCCATCGTCGCATGGTGCGATGGCCGCGTCACCCTCGAAAAACCCAGCACCTTCAAACCCCTCAACTTCTACGGCGGCGACAACGAGAAATCCCTCATCGGCTGGTTCGGCCCGGAAAAGGAAAATGGCTTCTGGAACCCCAGATCCCCAGCCGCCCGGTTCGGAGCCAGCGATCAGCCACCCCCCAGCACCCCCCAGGCCAGTGGCTCATCCAGCCAACGGGACAAACCCTCCGGACCCGTCACCCTCGAACCGCCCCAGCCCGCAGACTGACGCCCCCCAGCCCGACCCAATCCGCAACTTCCTGCGAAAAGCATTTTTCTTCCGCCAACCCCGCGTTATCATCACACCCGATCCATGGAGTGCGAGACCGCCAGCATCACCGACGAACTTCTCGCTTCCTACCGCGAACTCGGCGGCATCAACCACCTCGACGGTGCCAACCTCCCGTCGAAATGCGCAGTCTCCGCCCTCTGCAGCGACCTTCTCAAAATCCTCTTCCCCGGATTCTTTGAAGCGGAAGCCGTCCAGACCGAAGACGTTGCCGACCTGACCAGACGCCGGGTCTCGGATGTCATGCAGCGGCTCCGCCACGAGGTCCTCCCCAGCCTCGCCTCCCAGCCATCCCCGCCAGACGATCCCGCCTCCATGGCCGACTGCCTCGTCTGCAGCTTCATGCACCAGATACCCGCCATCCGCGCCCTCCTCCACAAGGATGTCAAGGCCGCGTTCGATGGTGACCCGGCCGCGGGCAGCCGCGACGAAGTCATTCTGGCCTACCCCGGACTCGAAGCCATCGCCACCCAGCGCATGGCCCACGTCCTCTACCAGATGGGCCTACCCCTCATCCCACGCATGATGACGGAATGGGCCCACTCCCGCACCGGCATCGACATCCACCCAGGCGCAGTCATCGGCGAATACTTCTTC